>NZ_JAUBTV010000069.1:8146-22836 GCF_036705145.1 Microcoleus sp. B5-D4
TACCTGTGGTTACATTGAGTCCTGGTGCCGCCGTAGCCTCAGTGAGATTAGCAGCCAGAATGTCGCTACCAGAGAGGGTGTTGATGGTTTCGATGAAACCAGCGCCTGCAACCGTCGGCGATGCACCGAAGAAGTCTAAAATCACCAAGTCATCCGCAGCCTTGGCGATTCCGTCTCTGTTGATGTCAACTACCAGGCTCGTACCTTGTCGCCCTAAGCCCAGAGTTCCCGCTGCCAAGGACAGAGAAATATTGGTTGAGGTACTAAAACCGATTAGCACATTATCGATGCCATCGGTATCCTGAATCTGATTCGACCCGCTGGAGAGAAGATAGCGATCGCTACCTGCACCACCTCGCAGCACACTTGTATTCGCATATTGGGCATCGATCCTATCATCGCCAGCACCGCCATCTAAGGTGCTATTGGCGCTGCCAAAGGAGGTTGTGAGAGAGTCATTGCCATCGCCACCAAAGAGCAGGCTGTTGCCGCTGCCGGAGAGGTTGTCATCGCCAGCACCGCCATCTAAGGTGTTATTGGAGCCAGAACCACTCAGAGAGTCATTGCCCTCTGCCCCAAAAAGGCTGTCGTTGCCTAACCCGCCATTGAGAGTGTCATCTAAGGATGTACCCAGAAATATTGCCATATTTTTTTTCTGTTTAGTGTAAACAGGCGAGGGCTAATTTTACTTAGTTACTACGCCCTAAATATCTCTCACTGCTTTTTCCCAATAATTATGCAAACTTGCCAAAAAAGTTTCTTTAGACAAAATTTGTTTCTGGGGCGACAAAAGATGCTATTTATTATAGCATCTGGCTAAAGAAATAACAATCATTGGGTCTACTTATACACGTAAGTATATATCATTTAAATAAACTCAGTAACCACAGCGTAAATTTTTTTTCTAAATAAGGAGGTAATAAATGTTAAATAGCGGCACAATTTCTCCCGTCCTCATTATTACAGGAATGCACCGATCGGGAACTTCTCTCACTGCGGCATTCCTACAGAAAATAGGTCTTGACTTGGGAGACAATCTCCTGAAAGGCAACTATTGGAATCCCAAAGGATACTTTGAAGATAGTGATTTTGTAGAATTTCAGCGAACCATTCTGCAAACTTGCTCTCCGTCTGACGAAACAGGTTTTCCCGATTGGGGTTGGACAGAAAGCGAACAGCTAGACGCGCAAAAACTTAACATTAATATAGAGCCGGCGAAGCAATTAGTCAAATCTCGATCCAACCACTCAGAACTTTGGGGTTGGAAAGATCCGCGCACCAGTTTAATGTTAGATTTCTGGAATCAAATCATCCCGAATGCTCGCTATCTATTTGTCTACCGCTATCCTTGGGATGTCACTGATTCAATCTTGCGGTTGAACATCCCATTTTTCTCACAAAACCCAGAATCTTGTTTAAAGATATGGAAATTTTATAATCGCCACATCTTAGAATTCTATAAAAGGCATGACAATCAATGCCTACTCGTGAATTTGAATGCCTTGCTAACATCTCCCGGCAAAGTGTTAGAATTATTAAAATTTAAGCTCAATCTGCCTCTGAAATATCCCTACAACCAAGAACCAGATATCAAAAATACTTTGATGTCAGTTTATAACCCTCAACTGCTGAGCAGCTTGCACCTCAACCATCCCCTAATTCAAGTTCTCAATCTAACATCGGGCGGATGTTTTGAAATCCTAAATCAGCTAGATTTAGTAGCCGACTTGCCGAGTCCATTTTCCAGCTTATCCTTGCCGCGAAATGGCGGAACCCTAGAGCGTTTATCCCTCCGACTGCATCAGGAAACTATCAAAGTTCAGCTTAACCCAGAGTCGCCTCAATTTCTCAGTTGGCTGTCCAGTTGTATCGATCGCTATCATAGCACATCCCATGAATCTGCCTTAACAGATTTACGTCAAGCCCGCCATAAACTAGCAGCATTTTGGCTGTCTGCACCACCAGATAAACTGCAAAGCAGCTATTCGGGCTATGCGGGAAAAGCCCAGAAAATGCTATTAGCTAGTGGCATGAGAGACGAGCCGCTGACTGATGCCGAACAGCGGGAAGCTGAGGATTTATCTCAATACGTTGCTAAAGGATTTGAAGCCCCAGAAGCTATCCAATATTTGCTAGCAGCGATGCTGTATCGCCGGGCCGATCAGTTGCCGTTACAGTATGGCAGGACTGCTGTTCCACAGTGGTTTTTTAACGATTTGCTGGAGTTTATGCTTTACTTCCCCAGTTATTTTAAAGAAGTGGGAGAAGTCGAGAACTATTGTAGCTATATGCAGCAATTAGTAGATTTAGTTCACAGTCGCGTTTTTAGCAATCCTGACTCCGAGATTTGGCAAAATGTTGCTTTAATCTTTGCAGATACCGTTAACTTTGTCCCCCTCTATTTTAGCACCAAAAACTTAAAAAATGTCTATACTAAGCGATCGGATATTCTAGAATTTATCCTAAAAACTAGGGGACATCAGATTGACTTCAGCTTTGACAAACGCCCCGCTAATAGAGGCAAAATTCGCCTCGGCATTCTCAAAGCAAGTTTCGCCCCCATTTCAGAAACTTTTACCACTATCCCGGCTTTTGAGCATTTAGACAGAGAGAAATTTGAGATTATTTTATATGTCCTCAACGCGAGCGATCGCCCTTTGGATGTATACTGTCAAGGTCGGGCAGACAAACTGGTGAAGTTGCCGCAGGAACTTAGCAGTCAAGTAGAGATGATTCGCGCCGATGACCTGGATATTTTGTTTGTAGGGTCGATCGTCACCAATGCCGCTCAAAACATCATTTTACTAGCTTTGCACCGACTAGCGAGGTTACAGACCACCTATTTTGCATCTCCCGTCACTACAGGCATCCGCAACATCGATTACTACATTTCCGGCACTTTGACGGAACCTTTGCAAGAAGCGCAAGCACAATATCGCGAACGGTTAGTAATGATGGAGGGGACAGGATTTTGCTTCAATTATAGCACCCAAAAAGCAGAAGCGAGGATTAATCCCGATCGCAAAAGCTTGGGCATTTCCGAGAAATCAGTTGTATTTGTCTCCGGCGCTAATACATTCAAGATTATTCCCGAACTCAGGGAAACGTGGGCAAAAATTATCGCAGCCGTGCCTAATTCAGTCCTGGTTTTATATCCCTTCGGCAATACCTGGTCTGGTGATTACGTCAAACAGCCATTTGTCAATAAAATGTCTGCTACATTTGATAAATACAGTATCGATCGCACTCGTTTAATTTTATTAAATACCCTGGCGAACCGCGAAGATGTGAAAGCAGTGTTACAACTGGCTGATGTCTATCTCGACTCCTATCCCTACGCGGGTGCAAATTCTACGGTTGATCCGTTAGAAGTTGGATTGCCGACTGTAGTGAGAGACGGGAATAATTTGCGTTCCCGACAAGGGGCGGCAATCCTACGAGACATCCAGTTGTTTGATTTAATTGCTGACAGCGAAGAAACTTATATTAACTTGAGTGTCGCACTCGGAATTAATGCCCAATTGCGAAAGCAAAAGCGCGAGGAAATCGAGCAAAAAATGCAGCAGCAACCAAGGTTTCTGGATAGTCGCGCTTATTCGGCAGCTTTGGGAGAGGTATTTGAAAAAATGCTAATAGTCAATGGGCTTTAGAACTCAGCCCTTTTTTGAGAAAACGAAATAAAGTGCGATGCCCTACCCTACCCTTCTGGCTCTTGTGAAAGTAATCCTAGTGAACTAACCTGACGGTCAACGGAGTACCGTTAGACCGCAGGCTTCTTTTTCCTTTTGTTCAAAGGCTTTTTTGAGTGACGGAGTTCCCCCGCCACTTTCGTAATTCAGACCAATCCTTTTGATAAGTTTGGCTGAGTTTTCGTCTCGATCCAAAGACTCTCCGCATGGACAAGAATGCCAGCGTTCCGATAGTTCTTTCGGGACTTTATTGAGGCAGTTCCAGCAATGTTGGGAAGTTCCTTTAGGATCAACAAACAAAACGCTTTTACCTAGCTTCCAAGCGACATATTTCAGGACGTTGGCAAATTGCCCGTGAGCAGCATCAAGCATGGATTTATTCAAGCCGCTTTTGGCTGACTGACCGTTCGGCAAATAAACCAAATTACCATTTTCAATATCAGTTTTAGGTTGGGCACGTCTAGTTAGGTTTTTGATACTCAAATCTTCAATGACCAAAACATCACACTTGCTGAATAACTCGTGTGCAGTTTTGAAGTGAAAATCTAATCTAGCTCTAGCTACAAACTGATGGAGTTTAGAAATTTTGTCCTTGATATTTTTCCCAGGCTTGGAACCCTTAACTCGGCTAACTAACTTTGTTTGAAGTCTTGCCAACTTCTGAGTCGAGTTCCTCAAAAATCTAGGATTCTCAACTCTTTCGCCATTAGAAAGATAAGCGTAATTGGTGATTCCCAAGTCGATACCCACAGTATTTTCATCAGTCGGTTGAATTTCTGCAACCGTTACGGGAACCGTCTTATCTTCTAGCGTTAAGGCAATATACCACCCATCCGCTTCTCTGATAACACTGCCCGTCTTAACCTTGAAACCCGTTGGTATTGGGCGATGGAACACCATTGGCACTTGACCTATTTTTGCCAGGTCAATACAAATCCTATTTTGCTCGTCCTTAACAATATTTAAATTGTCTAATTGAGGATAAGTGAAGGATTTGTAGTAGTGAAGCCCCTTGAATCTTGGCTTGCCTCTACGATTGCCATTTTTGTCGGGCGTAGTAAAGTTTGAAAAGGAAGTTTCAACTCTGTTAACGACATCCTGTAAGACTTGAGAATCCAACACTTTGTAATCAGGAAACAGTTTTTTAGTGTTTTTCAAGTCAGCAAGTTGAATTGTCTGCCACTGTACATATCCGCCTTCAATGTTTGAGAAAACATCACCTTTTTTAGTCAAAGGATTGCCTGATTCATCCTTTTTCCTGCCATCCCTAGTTTGGACCCTCGTCAAAGGAATGTTTCGATAAATCTCCTCAACGGGGACTATCGAAACGACTAAGGGGCAAGCGTTTATGGGTGTTCTCGTGGTTTCCCACCACCTGAATCTTTCGCCTAGTCGGTAGTTGTACTGCCGACGACAAAGTTCTAGGTGAGTCACAATCGTTGTTGATTGAGCTTTCGTGGGTTTGAGGCGGTATTTGTAAGTTAGTTGCATTTCTAAACTTCCTGTTTTCGACCTTTGAGTAGTATAGTTTATGTACGTCCAAAATGCAACCCCAAAAATTATTATTTCAACACTTGGAAAAGGCATCTAAAATCAAGATGTTCCCGAAGATTGATTCGTAGTAGGCAAGTCTAATTGTCGGCTTCCGTTCCTCCACCCAACGCGCCTTTCATCCCTGCGGTAATTTAGTCGGGGTACTTCGCGAGCGCTCAGATTAATCCCCTCTAAATATACCGAGGGACTTCCCGGCTGGGAGTTAAAGTAGGATCGAAAGGGTGTTTTTTGGGGTCAGACTTCATAGTCCGATCGCAGAATGTGATAAAATTACTATTGCTCTACTCTCAACTGTACAATTAGTACCATTTCTGACGGACTTCAACCCTCACGATTGTCCCCCTTTATCAAGGCAGTATGGCTCTCAATAATAATAATAATAATAATAATAATTTGAAAATCGCTGGCGTAGAGTGCGCCTCGTCAATGTATCCCCAGGTAGATGCCAGATCGTTCATTTTAGGAGTATCTGTTAGAGATATAATAAAAATAAAAATTTCTCATAATATCTCTTCAAATAGCAAGATATGGGGTATAAAAAATGACTTATAAAAAGAATTCCAAAAAATCTCAACGTAAAGCTGATATGGATGCTCAAGGAAAGCAACAAAACAATCCAAAGGAGTTATTTCCAGTCGTCGGCATAGGAGCCTCTGCAGGTGGATTGGAAGCCTTTAAGCAATTACTCAGCCATTTGCCGATCGATACCGGCATGGCGTTTGTAATAATTCAGCATATGTTGCCGACTCAGGAAAGTGTGTTGAGTGAGATTCTGGGTCGATCGACCCAGATGCCGGTGAATGAGGTAAAAGAGGGGATGCCCATAGAACCGAATCAGGTCTACGTCATCCCCCCGAATGTCAGCATGACCATCGATCAAGGGGTGCTGAAGCTAACGCCTCGCGGCAGAACACACGGGGTGTTTATGTCCGTCGATACTTTTCTGGTTTCCCTCGCCACAGAACGCGGGAACCAAGCCATCGGCGTCGTTTTGTCCGGGGGCGACGGCGATGGTGCCCAAGGATTAAAAGCGATTAAGGCTGCAGGCGGTATTACTTTTGCCCAATGTGAAGACTCGGCACAAGTCAGCAGTATGCCGAACACTGCGGTGGCTACGGGTCAGGTAGACTTTATCTTGACACCGGAAAAAATTGCCGAGAAAATAGCAGAGATCAGCAGTCATCCCTACATGGCCGATCGACCTGCGATAGAATCGACAACCAGTGAAGATGCGATCAAAAGTAAAGATGCGATCGCCACCATTTACAGTTTGCTGCGCGCCGCTACAGGAGTTGATTTTACTCACTACAAACAAACCACCTTGAACCGGCGGATGCAGCGGCGGATGTTGCTGTACAAGCTGGAACGGATCGAGGATTATGCCGAATATCTCCAAAACACCCCGACAGAAGTAACGGCCCTTTATCACGATGTCTTCATTCATGTCACCAGCTTTTTCCGTGACCCCGAAAGCTTTGAGGCTTTAAGCAGCAAAGTTTTTCCCGAAATCGTTAAAAATAAATCGCCGCAAACACCGATCCGAATTTGGGTGGCCGGCTGTTCAACCGGTGAAGAAGCTTACTCGATCGCCATCTGCTTGCTAGAGTTTTTAGCAGATCGAGCTACTAATCTGCCGATTCAGATTTATGCGACAGACATCAGCGAAAATGCGATCGCCCATGCGCGCCGTGGCTTTTATACGCCGGCCCAAGTCGCGGATATTTCACCCCAACGGCTGCATCGGTTCTTTGTGCAAGTCGAGGGCGGATACCAAATCGCTCAGCCGGTGCGAGAACTCTGCGTCTTTGCTAAACACAACCTGATCAGCGATCCGCCGTTTTCCCGGATGGATTTGATCACCTGTCGGAACGTGCTGATCTATCTCGGCCCGCCCTTGCAGAAAAAGCTGCTGCCAATTTTCCACTATGGGCTTCGGCCGGGGGGCTTTTTGCTGTTAGGCACTTCGGAAACTGTTGGTGACTTTTCAGAATTGTTTACGGTATTAGACAAAAAGAACAAAATTTATACTAAAAAACTGCTGTCGCATTGGCTAAGCATGGATTTAACTGCTAGCAACTATCCTGCGACAGCCATCAACCCTCTACCGCTGGTGACGGAAAGCTTAAACGAAATCGACATCGAGAAACAGGCCGATCGCATTGTTTTGAATCAGTATGCCCCTGTCGGCGTCGTGATTAACACAGCCAGGGAGATTCTGCAATTTCGAGGACAGACGAATGCCTACCTAGAACCGTCTCCCGGTAGGGCTAGCTTTAATTTGCTCAGAATGGCAAAAGAAGGATTGCGCGTCGAACTCCGCACAGCAATTGAACAAGCCTCGCAGCAGCAGTTGCCGATCGAACGTACTGGCTTGCAAATTAGAGAAAACGACATCATCCGCCAGGTCAAAATTAATGTGATTCCATTCCCAACAGGCGCTGCAGCAAAAAACTATTTTTTAGTTTTGTTTCAAGACGAGCCGCCGATCCCTGCAATTCCTGCTCCTGTAAACGATGTTACACTCAACTCCGATCCTTTACAGGGTCAAAGTTTAGAGATTGCGAGGCTGCAACAAGAACTCAAAACCACAAAAGACCACCTGCAATCGATCGTCCAAGAACATCAAGCCGCTAACCAAGATTTGAGAGCCGCCAACGAGGAGATTTTGTCGAACAACGAAGAGTTGCAAAGTACAAATGAGGAACTCGAAACCGCAAAAGAAGAGATTCAGGCAACCAATGAAGAACTGAACACGATTAATGACGAGTTGCAGCGGCGTAATGTTGAATCGACTCAGGTGAGTAACGATTTACAGAATCTGCTGGGCACCATCAATATTCCGATTCTGATGCTGGGAGGCGACCTGCGAATCCGCCGGTTTACTCCCGCAGTCGAACGCATCTTCAACTTGATTTCTAGCGATGTCGGGCGGTCTTTGAGTGACATCACTCACAAGTTGATAGTACCGGAGTTAGAGCCAATGATTTTAGAGGTGATCCGCACCCTCAATTTGAAAGTTCAGGAGGTTCAAGATCGAGAGGGTCGTTGGTACAATCTGCATATTCGACCGTATCGGACGATCGACCACAAGATTGATGGGGCTGTGGTGATGTTGGTCGATATCAACGATCTCAAAGTCAGCGCCCAGCACTTGACGGAAGCGAAAAATTACGCCGAAACGATCGTAGAAACCGTGCGGGAACCTTTGCTAGTGCTGGATCTAAACCTGCGGGCGATCACCGCCAACCGTTCTTTCTACCAGACGTTTCAGGTGATGCCGATCCACACAGAGAACTACTCGATCTTCGATCTCGGTAACAGACAGTGGAATATTCCCAAGTTGCGATCGCTCCTAACAGAAATTCTGGCAGGAAAGACCGAGTTTAAAGATTTTGAGGTCGAGCATGACTTTGAGCATATCGGGCATAAAATAATGCAGCTCAATGCCCGAAAAATGCCTCCGATGGGCGATACACAGATGATTCTGTTGGCGATCGAGGATATCACCGAGCAAAAACAGTTCGAGACAGAACGCAGCCTTCGGATGCAAGAACAATCGGCTCGTGTCGCTGCTGAGGATGCCAACCGCATCAAAGATGAGTTTTTGTCCGTCCTCTCTCACGAACTGCGGACGCCGCTCAATGCGATGATTGGCTGGGCACAGTTGCTGCGCCTGCGAAAATTTGACCAGGCTAAAACCGAGGAGGCGCTAAAAACGATCGAGCGCGCCGCCAAAGCACAAAACCAGCTCATCGATGACATCTTAGACGTTTCGCGAATTACCACAGGCCAGTTTCGGCTCAATGCTTCTGAAATTGAGCTGAATCCACTGGTTGAAAATGCGATCGGGGTGATTCGTTTCGCCGCAGAAGCCAAAAATATTCAAATTGAATCCAGCCTAAGCCCTTTAAAACCAAAGATTTTGGGCGATCCAAGTCGCTTACAACAAGTGGTGTGGAATCTACTTTCAAACGCAATTAAATTCACCCCAGCCGGAGGAAGAATTGACATCGCATTAGACTACATGGATGGCATGGCTCAAATCCAAGTTAGCGATACTGGTAAAGGCATTCAGCCTGATTTTCTCCCCTATGTGTTCGATCGCTTCCGTCAGGCGGATAGTAGCTACACTCGCAGAGACGGTGGATTGGGGCTAGGATTGTCGATCGTCCGTCATTTAGTAGAACTCCACGGCGGTACAGTTTGTGCAACAAGTGCGGGTGAGGGAAAAGGGGCAACCTTTACCGTGAGGTTGCCGGTACGAACAGATGTCCCAGAAAGTTAGACGCTAATATTTAAGCTGTTCTACATTTAAACTGTGTGTCAAAAATCAATAAGACTATTGTGGGACGGGCTTCTAGCCTGTCCCTAATTTCAAATTTAAATGCGTAACAGCTTACCCGTAGACGTGCATAATCAAAATATTGGCAGTGGTTATCTGCGTTCATCGGCGTTTATCTGCCTTCATCTGCGGTAAAAAAAGGCAATAATCTCAAAATAACCCTAACTCTAAATAAGCTGTGGAGCATTTAAACCATTAACGATCCACGTAAGGTGCGTCAGTTAGAACACTGACTATACATGGGAAACGCTTACTGACTGACGCACCCTACTATCCTCCTTTAAATGCCGAACAGCTTAACCCTAACCAATAACTATTTAGCAACCTTAACCTCAGCGCCATCCTTAAGAAAACCAGCCCCAGTAACAACCACCCTATCGCCCGCCTTCAAACCCTTTTTAACCACCACCTTAGCAGCAGTCAAATCCCCCACAGCACCCCCGGAAATTTCCCCAACTTCCACCCGTTGAGCCTGCACCTTGTCCTCGCCGACAAGTTTGTAAACAATAGAACTGCCGTCAGGTTGTGGCAAAATAGCTTTAGCGGGGACTTTCAAACCTTGAGCCGTTGCCGTCGAAATGGATGCGCGCAAAAACATTCCCGATCGCAAAAACTCGCTTGCCGGCAAATCAATCTTCACGGTAGCTTGCCGATTTTGCGGGTCAACTACCGGCGAAATCTCTCGCACAGTTCCTGACAACTTAATCCGCTTGTCAGAATCCGAAGTAATTTGCACTGCTGTTCCCGGCCGCACTTGCGAAAGCTGAGTTTCCGGCACTTTCAATTGCAGTTCCAGCTTGTTTCCCCGAATAATTGAAAATAGTTTTTGACTTCCCGAAGAAACATCGCCAACTCGACCAATTCTTTCAGCCACAGTGCCACTATCGGGCGCTCGAACAATAGTTTGTTCTAGTTGAGTTTGTAACTGTTTGACTTGTGCATCATTGCTGCGGACACTTGCTGCGTTATTTCCCACATTTGCTCTGGCACTGCTGACACTCGCTCCGGCCGTATTCACTTTAGCACGAGCGCTGGCGAGAGCCGCTCTAGCCGTACTGATATTGGCTTCCGCAGTAGCTACTTTAGCAATAGAAGATTGCACTTCTTCCGCTGCTTTATTCTGTTCTTGCAAAGCTGTATTCAAGTCAGCTTTAGCTTTGTTCAAGTCTTGAACAGCAGTCTGCCGTTCCGTTTTTCGCCTTTCCAAATCTTGCTGACTTATTACTCCCTGAGTCGCCAAATCTTGGGTGCGATTTACTTCTCTTTGAGCTTGATCTAATTTAGCCTGAGCGGAGGCAATGCCGGCTTTAGCTTGAGTGACACCGGCTTTAGCTTGTTCCACACCGGCTCTTGCCTGCCCGACGCCTGTTTTGGCTTGCGCTGCGTCAGCGATGGCTTTTTCAACGCCAGCTTGGGCTTGAGCCACGCCGGCTTGGGCTTCTTGTTGGGCTGACTCGGCTTGCTGTACCTGAGCTTCGGCTTGTTCTACCGTAGAATTGGCCGATTGTACTCCTGCAAGGGCTTCGGCAATTTGCGATCGTAGCACCGAATCGTCCAAAACCGCCATCGTCTGACCTTTTTCTACCGCATCCCCTTCATTCACTAACACCTGCTTAATTTGCAAACCGTTGGCCTGTGGCAGCACCGGTAGCAAGTCATAGGCAGCCACGGTGCCCGTCGCTTCCAGAGTTTCACCCACCTGGGCAGATTCCACAGGCGCGACTGTCACCGTCGGAGCCGTCGCCTGCTGAGTTGCCGAGGGAATTGGAGCGGCAGGCGGCGAACTCTGATTGCCCCCAGTCAAGTTTACTGCTAGCAACGTTGCAGCCACGCCAACCCCTGCGCCCGCCAACAAGGCAGGCCACCTGATTTCTTTGCGAGGCCCAACTTCAGTTGCTTCTGGTTCCCAAACTTGTTCCTCCTCGATTTCTGGAACTTCCAGCGCAACTTCTCGTTCATCATCGTCACCGGAGAATTGCCAGCGAGAGTTCTCTGAGACTTCACTTTCAGCTACATCCACTGCTGAGTTCCTGTCGTGCCCGCTCTCCACGGGGGGAAGGGGTTGCTTTTCTTCCGCTTCTGAAAAAACTTGATTGGTCACGGTAGTTCCTCTTGCCGCTATTAGCCTTTGGTTTTTTTATTGTAAAGAAAGATTGCGGTTTTTATATTTGATTCATTTTAGCGGATAGCCTCAGCAATCCCGCGTCCCCCTTTTGGGTGAGTGTGGCGCCGTTTCACCTTACAATGGCGAATTGATCCGAGTTTGTGCGATCGACATTTAATTTGATCTGCCTCTGGGGCATACTGAATATTAGCGTGATTTCCGATCGTGGGGGCGATCGGGCTGGCATTGTCTCTCCCCAAGTGACTTGGCCATCGCCTATCTATCAATGCTCAGAAAAGTCAGTCTAATCTTGAACTGATTATCCCTAATCTATACTCTCATGTGTTTACTGTATAATACGGCACATCTGCTGAAAAATTTGTGCCACTTTATTTAAAAAAAATCAAAATGAATACTCTCTTTTCTCCCCTCCAACAGTTTCTAATTACTTGGCTGCTAGTGCTAGTAACGGGATGGTTTACCCTAACTGCTGTCAGTTATGTTGGGGAACTGGTCAGTATTTTAGTAACAGCGGGACTCATTGCATTTTTATTAAATTATGCAGTAAAAAGACTGCAAGTATTTTTGCCACGGGGAGTAGCTGCGGGGCTGGTTTATTTAACTGCGGGTGTGATAGTAGTAGTAATCGGTTTAACTATTGTGCCGCCGGTGTTCAACCAAGCGAGCCAGTTGGGGGTGAGGTTGCCGGAATTGCTGGAGTCGGGGCGGCTGCAGCTAGGTGAATTTCAAGCCTGGAGTGCCGATCGCAATTTACCGTTTAACGTGCAAATATTGGAGCAGCAGTTATCCGCGAAAGTGCAGGAACAAGTGCAGGCGATTGCCGGTACGAGTTTAGGCTTAGTTGTCGGTACTGTTAACTGGTTTTTGGACTTGATTTTTATTGTGGTGATTTCCTTTTATATGCTCCTAGACGGGCAAAGAGTATGGCAGGGTTTGACCAGTATTTTTTCCCCAGACATTCGCTATGTTTTAACAGAGACTTTGCAGCGAAACCTCCAGCGATTTGTATCGGGACAGTTATTGCTGGGACTATTGATGGCCATCTCCTTGACTCTGGCTTTTTGGTGGCTCCAAGTTCCGTTTTTTCTGTTGTTTGCGGTATTTATAGGATTGACGGAAATAATTCCGTTTATTGGAGCAACTTTGGGAATTGGCACTGTTAGTATAATTGTAGCGTTTATTGATTGGTGGCTGGCGCTGCAAGTGTTGGTAGTGGCGATCGGTCTCCAGCAAATCAAGGATAATTTAGTAGCTCCCCGAATCATGGGCAATCTCACCGGATTGAGCCCAGTAATTATTTTCACAGCTTTGCTGTTAGGAGGTAGAGTGGGAGGATTGTTGGGAGTTATCCTGGCAATTCCGCTCACTGGGGTTGTAAAAAGTATAGTAGAAATTGTACTCAATCCCAAATTGCCACCCCAAACAGGCTCGTTTTTCTACAATCCTTTTAGCGGCGAAGAATTGGGGAAAATACCAGAAGATGAAACTAGAATAATCTTGGTCGCCGATGAACAAAAGTAGTCTAATTATTGTAGTAAGTAATTCAGTTATGAAAACTTTTATAAGCCAGGAATTAACTTTTTGCTACTGAGTCCATTAAGATAAAGACTAAAGTCTCTACAAAGAACTTTAAGAACTTTAGTCTTTATTACTAACCCACTTAAAATCTCAAACCTAAAAAATTATGAAATGGTGGCAAAATCTTAGAAACAATCCTCTAGCTCGGTTGGGAGCCGTGCTGCTGTTAATTTTTTATACAGTCGCGCTTTTGGCCGAATTTGTGGCACCTTACGACCCCTACGACTCTAAATTAAACGGTTCATTGCTGCCGCCGACTCAGATTTATTTAACCACCCAAGACGGGCGATTTATCGGGCCCCACGTTTATCCGACTACTCAGGGCCCAGTGGATGCGAATACCGGCGCTCGTGAGGTAATTGTAGACTGGCAAAAACCCTCTGTTCTAGGTTTGTTTGTCAAAGGTTCTCCCTATAAATTTTTAGGAATTTTGCCATTAGATAGGCACCTGTTTGGTACTACAGGAGAAGGCCAAATTAACATTTTAGGCACGGACGAACAAGCTCGCGATCAATTCAGTCGCTTAGTACACGGCAGCAGAATTAGCCTCTGCATCGGTTTAGTTGGCATAGCAATTTCTTTCCCATTGGGATTGTTAATCGGAGGCATATCGGGTTATTTCGGCAGTTGGATTGATAGTATTTTAATGCGTTTCGCCGAAGTATTGATGACGATTCCTGGTCTTTATTTATTAGTAGCGCTAGCAGCAGTGTTGCCACCGGGATTGACAAGTGCTCAGCGATTTATATTGATTGTGCTGATTACTTCATTTATCAGTTGGGCGGGTTTGGCGCGGGTGATTCGCGGTCAGGTACTGTCAATTAAACAACGAGAATTCGTGCAAGCGGCGCGGGCAATGGGCGCTAATCCAATTTATATTATTGTCCGCCACGTTTTGCCACAAACTGCAACTTATGTAATTATTTCTGCTACTTTGGCGGTTCCGGGTTTTATTGTGGCGGAGTCAGTTTTGAGTTTAATTGGATTGGGAATTCAACAGCCCGATCCTTCTTGGGGAAATTTACTATCCCTGTCTACTAATGCTTCCATTTTAGTGTTGCAGCCTTGGTTGGTTTGGCCTCCGGCGATACTGATTATTTTGACTGTTTTGGCGTTTAATTTATTGGGGGATGGGTTGCGGGATGCTCTCGATCCGAGAAGTATTCAAAGGTAATTGGTAAGTGGGAATCGGTAATCGGGAATTCAAATATTTGTAGGGGCGGGTTCACCCAAATTTATATCATCAATTCCCAGAACTAAAAAACCCGCCCCCACCCATCGCAGATACTCAAAAAATTGTTCTGCAATCAGGCTTAATTGGTTTGGTAGGGGCGGGTTCACCCAAATTTATATCATCAATTCCCAGAACTAAAAAACCCGCCCCCACCCATCGCAGATACTC
>NZ_JAUBTV010000069.1:22936-41908 GCF_036705145.1 Microcoleus sp. B5-D4
AAAAAATTGTTCTGCAATCAGGCTTAATTGGTTTGGTAGGGGCGGGTTTATGAATATTTTGGATGTGAACCACAGATTGTTGGTGAACCCGCCCCTACGAGATTTGGTAATACAAGGATAGCTCAAAAATACCAAGATTAGTTAAGGATTAACAGGTAAGCAAATGGTAAAAGTAGAACCAACACCCTCCTGACTTTTTACTGAAATATTGCCGCCCATCATGAGGCAAAAACGCTGGCTGATTGCTAGTCCCAAACCGGTGCCGCCGTACTTGCGCGTGGTAGAAGCGTCTGCTTGGGTAAAGGGTTGGAAAATTTGCTGCAACTGTGGGGTACAATTTTCTTAAAGTATATACCTGCAATTTGCGGTAAACTTTTTTCAGGAATCTACTAATTATTCAAGTCCGATCGTGAAATTAGAATTTGCCTTAGCTCAATATACTGATGCTCTCGCTCACCTAAAATTGGCCAAGTCTGAACCCTCAGAAATAGCCATTCTCCATATTTTAGTTACTCGCGATGCCATCAAAGAAGCACTCAGCGAGAAAACCCAGCTTTCTGTGGAAAGTTTGGCTAAACTACTCGAATTAGACAACTTCCTGAAACAACAAGCCAATGCGATCGCCCGAGGAGCAAAATTAGCAGAATGGCGAGCTACATTTCACCCCTCCCCAGAAGCTTGGTGGTGGTTCCTCGAACCGACTTCCCACGAGGAAGTTTCCCCCTCAAATCGCTTAGATTGGTTGTTCAACGGGCTGACAATCGCGGGATTGGCAGGGGTAGCGGCTTATATGACAACCTTCGCTCAACTCTTTGCCACGGGAGGAATCAGCTTCGCTGAGAGCTTTGGTCTGCTGGGACAAGGAGGGTTGCTTCTGACGGTAATCCACACCTTGCAGGACACAGGACAAGAACAGATTAAAAATATCCTCAAAAAACTCAATATTGCTCCGCAGTTTCACAGTCAAGCAACCTTGGGTATTACCGCAATGTTATTGTTGGCTTCTGTGGGAGTCTATAACTCTTTGCCTCGGATTGGGGACTGGAACTATCGAGAAGGAAAAAAACTCTACGAAAGAGGTTTACTGGAAAAAGCCAAAGGGAAATACGAGCAAGCGGCCAAAATAAACCCCAATAATTGGGAGATTCCAATTGCCTTGGGACAAATCTACGAATCTTTAGGATCTATAGATTTAGCGAGGAAGGAATATGAAAAAGTGTTAAACCTAGGGGAGGCTCGCGCCTTTAATAATTTAGGTCGCGTTTATATTAGTAAAAACGATAGGGTTACCGCTGAAACTTTACTGCGGATGGGATTACAACGGGTTAGGAAAGAAGATTCTCAACTCAACTATGAACTGCATCTAAACTTGGGCTGGATACTGCTCAAACAAAAACAGTATCAAGCGGCTGAAAAAGAAATCCGACAAGCAGTTGCTATTGACCAAGCAATTGAAGGAAAACAGCTCGGTGGAGGGATGGCTTATTGCTTGCTAGAAGATGTTCTGGAAGAAAAAAAAGATACAAAAGAGGCATCCCGCTGGAGAAAAATGTGTTTGGAGAGTGCTCGTCCCGAAACGCTTGAGCAGTATAAATGGTTTATTGAAACTGGAAAACAAGATTTCGCCGATCAGATAGATACTACGGGAGTGGTGAATGGAGAATCTAACCCAAGTACACAGCCGTAATGAGTAAGATAAAAGTAAAAAATAAAACCTAAACACAAGGTTATGTTTACTTTTAGTTTCCCTACTTGGTTTGTATTCCCCTTTTTTTAGGGGAACTTCTTTTGTAAGGTGCGCCAGCATTCTTTTTTTCTGAAATTGAATGCTGCGTGTGCCATCCACCCTAATTTTGCAGATTAACTGGCAACCAGATCGTAAAAGTAGAACCAACACCCTCCTGACTTTTTACTGAAATATGACCACCCATCATGAGGCAAAAACGCTGGCTAATGGCTAGTCCCAAACCGGTGCCGCCGTACTTGCGCGTGGTGGAAGCGTCTGCTTGGGTAAAGGGTTGGAAAATATGCTGCAACTGGTCGGGAGTCATCCCAATTCCTGTATCTATACAATTAATAACTAAAAATTCTTTACTAGCAATTGAAGATTGAGAACTTGTCGCAGGTTCAGAAGTGTTTTCTTGTTTTCCTTCGCTGCTGTCACCCGCAATTTTTTCTCGGCTGGCGGTGAGGGTAATTGTACCGTTTTGAGTGAATTTGGCGGCATTGCTCAGCAAATTTAATAAAATCTGCTGCACTTTGGTAATGTCACTGTGCATAGTGCCGATATTCGTAATTTGGTGCAAGTTGAGAGTGTTGCCGTTTTTTTCAATTAGCGGCGCGGCGGTGGATGCTACTTCTTCAATCAAGGCGGCGATGTCGAAGGTTTCTAAGTAAAGATCCATGCGGCCTGCTTCGATTTTAGAAATGTCGAGAATGTCGTTAATTAGCGATAGCAAGTGTCTGCCGGAAGTGCGAATTTTGTCTAAATCTGGGGTGATTTCATCGTAACCCAATTCTGCGGTTTCTTCTTGGAGCATTTCGCTGTAGCCGATGATGGCATTCAGAGGTGTTCGCAGTTCGTGGCTCATGTTTGCCAAAAATGCGCTTTTTGCGGTGGAAGCGGCTTCGGCTGCTTCTAGGGCGAGTTGCAAGGCGGATTCAAAGACTTTTCGATCGCTAATATCCTCGACGCTGCCTTCATAGTAAAGTACCTCGCCGTTGGCGTCACACACTGCACGGGCGCTTTCGGAAATCCAAATTACGCTGCCGTCAACGCGGTAAACTTCTGACTCAAACCCCGAAATTTGTCCGAATTCTTGCATCACCCGCATAAACTTGTCGCCCTGCTGAGGATTGACGTAAGCTTGCTGTTTGATGTTGGTGAGATTTGATGTCAATTCTTCGGGAGTGGCGTAGCCATAGATGCGGGCTAAAGCTGGATTTACGCTCAAGAAGTGGCCTTCGGGGGTTCTTTGAAAAATGCCTTCGACTGCATTTTCAAAGATGCTACGATATTTTTGTTCTGCTTGACGCAAAGCGCTTTGTGTACGATCGCGCTCGCTGGCTTCGATCGCCAATGATATCAAATCTGCCAGGGAAGCAGCAAAATTTTGTTCTTCTAATGTCCAGTTACGAGGAGTTCCCACTTGTTCGATACAGATAACTCCGACTGTTTGTCCTCCCAGCCGCACCGGCGCATCTAAGGTTGATGTAGTACCCACTTGTGAAAAGTAAGATTCCACAAATTCTCTGGTTCTCACATCTGAGAGAGCGTCATCGGCTGCGATCGTCCGGTGTTCTTCCAAAGCTTTAAAATAAGCTGGATAGTCTGCTGCTGCGAGTTCGGCACCTTGGGAATGGTGCGGGTTGCTGCGGTGAAATTGGTCGAGACATTGCAGTTTCGATCGACTCTCATCATATAGCCACGCGCCAGCTTTTTCTGTCTGTAGGGTATGAGCCGCCGCTTCGGTGATTTGCCTCAAAGCTACTTGCAAATCGCCTCGATATAGCGCTTTATTTCTTGCCAATTCTACCAAAACCGTATTTTGTTTGAGCAATTGTTTTTGCCTGTGGCGCCGCACGGATTCCGCTCGCTTCTGTTCGGTAATATCGCGGGCCACCACAATGACGGATTCTGCTGAAAGCGGTGAAATGCTTGCTGCAAAACAAACTTCGCGGTCGTTAATCGTTAAATCGTACTCAATGCTGACAGTTTGCTGAGTATCTAAAGCTGCTCGGATGTGGTTGAGAAAATTGTCTGATGTAGCTTGCGGAAATACCTCTGTGACTGTTTTGCCAACTAATTCTTCGATTGGTTTGTAGAGCAGAGAAAGATTTGTGGGCGCGATTTTTAAATAGCGGCCGGTGGAGTCCACAACTATAATTAATTCGTTCATAGCTGCAAACAAAGCCCGCAATTCTGCTTCGGCTGCTTCGAGTTCGCCAGTCCGCTCTGCTACTCGCTGTTCTAAACTAGAGTTGGTTTTTTCTAGGGCAACAAAAGACGATCGCAATTGTCTCGCCATTTGGTTGAAAGACTGAGCTAGGAGACCGAGTTCTTTGACTCCTTGAACTTCGACTTCGCCGTCTAATTCTGGGGAGGTGAAGTCGGATGACTCAGACATTTTTGTTAAAGCTTTGGAAGCTTGCAACAATCGGGTAATCGGTTGGACAACCCAGCGAGAGGTAAATATTCCGAGGACGATCGCCAGTACGAAGGCAAAAAAGCACAATAAGATAGTTGTGCGAGTGTTAGCGTTAATTTGCTCCATAAAGTCGGCTTCCGGGATTGCGACTACAATCAGCCAATCGAGGCCGCGGCCGTCTTGCAGGGGAGCAACAGTAATGAATTGACGTTTGCCGTCTATCTCGAAGGTAAACTGTCCTTTGCTGTCAATTTGTTCAAAACTACCAAATCGTTGTTGCAAGTATGTCGAAGCCGATCGAATTAGCAAATTTTTGCTCTGTGTCGCCAACAGCCGTTTTTGTCCGTCTTGGCCGGTGACAAAGGGCAATTCGTCTGTGGAACTGGCGACTATTTCCCCGCTGCGTTCGATCGCAAAAACTTGTCCCGACGGGCTAATTTTGATGCTTTTGAGAAAATCACTGATTTGAGAAAGAGTCAGGTCAATTGCCAGTACCCCCTGCAGGTTTCCTGTTTCATTGTAAATAGGCATCACCGGCGTAATGCCGAGCACTGGCGAGGCCGTGAAGACGTAGATCGGAGACCAAGTGGGTTTTCCTGCCTGTTTGGCAGCTTGGTACCACGGTCTTGTACGGGGGTCATAGCCGGCGGTTTGGATGAGCTCAGTGCGATTTCCTTGGCTGTCGAGGCGATAAATTTCGCGGTTGGGAGCCGTTGATTCGTCTCTGATGTATACTAAGTCTTCTGCTTCTCGCTTGAGTAAGAGGAATCTGCCCTGTTCGTCGCCGTAGTAGATGGTTGTAGTTCGATCGCTCAGCTTGGTCTGATTCCACAAATAGCGCTCTAAGTTGGGGAAGTCTTCCGGGTCTAAGTTGCCAGAGGCGATCGCAGCAGTATTCATTTGTAGAAACAGGTGAGACACATCCCCAAAACTGCGGAAATTTTCTTTCGTCCTCGCTGCAACTTCCAAGCTTAACCTCGTAGCAAGGTCATTGACAGCTTTCTGGCTGTTGCGAAACGAAAGCCATCCAGTCACGCCGACTGCTACGGAGATTTGTACCACCAGCGGTATCAACAAGACTAGGCTTAGTGACATCTTGGGCGAGCTTTTCATCACACAACTGCTCAGACTTTTCAATAACATCAATATTGTGACACCTACCAGGTTTGTGTATCGTTTGTCGCTTAAACTGAAATGTTGCACCATTCTCAATAAGCTTTTTATGAACAGGCTGGACGGCCTGTTCTGTCAAAGAGTGAATTTTCTGGTGGAACAGGCCCGAAAAGCCTGTTAAGCGAGAATGGTGCAATATCTCAGTGAAAATCACCCTCGATATAAGTTACAACGTTGTACACACATAGTGAAGTGCAGTGACCGACTGCTCAAAACGGGGCTGAGGTTTCCACCGCTACTCTAAAAACTTGTAATATTAATCATGCCACTACTTGTCTGAATGTGGCGATCGCTCTGCAGACTCCCGATAAAAAAGCCACAGCCCGTAAAAAAAGCAACTTTAGGCCCGTGTTGCCCACCCTGGTTGTCATCAGTCATTGCCAATTATTCAATTTTTTAATCTAAACTTTTTAATCTAAAATAAGCTCACTTTCTCCTGGTGGGCATTCTCTTCCTTACGCCTGGTTAATAAAAATTTTATTTTCATTTTTTCTACAGTCCCAGGACAAATGTAAATTCTGTGACAATCTCGTGTTAAAAAATTTGCTATTAATAAGATAAGCCGCCAAAATCCAGATCGACTACAAAGAGGATAATTGAAGCATCTGCATTTCATCAACGCCAGCAAAGTAAAGCGTTTTTGGCTTTTTTGGACGATCAATATTTTGGCAAAATAATACTTCTGGAGGATGACATGAACTATACATTTGAAATCCTGGGCGTATCTCCAACTTTAACATTTTTTAACCAGCAGCAGGAATTGCTGCAACAACAGCAGCCGTCCGGTGTAGAATACTTGGCAAACCGAAAGTGCACTCTCGATGCGTTTGTGGCATCCGTAGAGACAGTTTCTCCTAACCGCGGCTGGGATGTCGATCGAGTTGTAGACACCGTGATTAGTTTCTGGATGAACAACTCTGATAGCATCCAGTATTGGAGACACAGGCTGCAGGATGCCGGCAGCGAAAACTTGTTAGTAGCCAGAGTAGGCGATATCAAGTCTTTGCAAGCTGCATTTGAATCACTGCTGGGCGAATAGGAAAATCGCCAATTGCGAAAAAGTCGATCGACTTTTTCGCTAAAACTGAGATATTGCACCATTCTCAATCATCCTTTCAGGCCGTTGCTCTGAGCAACGGCCCACAATAAAATTTATCTGTTGTGGAACAGGCATCTTGCCTGTTCTTGAGAATAGTGCAAGATGTAAGTAACATCCACTCAACTGTCTCTTTCCAATTTCCAATTGGCAATTCCCAAATATTATGTCTCGTTCCAAAGCCCTGCAATCTTATATTTTTGTCCGCTTGCTTCTAGCACCCCTAATGTTGTGGACAATCACCACAGCAGTATTTTTGCTCTTGCGGGCCACTCCAGGCGACCCCATAGATGCCATTCTCGGCTCACGAGCTCCCGCAGCAGCCAAAGAAGCAATGCGAACTCAACTCGGCCTCGACGCACCCCTGTGGGAGCAATATTTCAAATACATGAAAGACTTATTCAGTCTGAACTTGGGAACATCCATCACCACTCGCGGACAAACCGTGTGGCAAATTATCGGAGATTATTTCCCCGCTACAGTCGAATTAGCAGTTTGTAGCATGGCCATAGCTTTAATTGTCGGCATCAGTATCGGTTCCCTGGCAGCATCCCGCCCCAACACTATTTTCGATGCTGTCGGCCGTTTGTTTGGCATTATCACTTACTCGCTGCCGGCTTTTTGGGCCGGTATGGTTTTGCAATTAATTTTCGCAGTGCAGTTGGGATGGTTTCCCTTGGGAACTCGCTTTCCCGTCACATTCCCCGCCCCCGAAGGCTACACAGGACTATACACTATTGACAGTCTCCTGAGCGCTAACCCTGGTCAGTTTCTCACATCTTTGCATTATTTGGCTCTTCCGAGTTTGACGTTGGGGATTCTTTTGAGCGGCATTTTCGAGCGGATTGTCAGAGTGAATCTCAAGCAAACTTTGCAAGCAGATTATGTCGAAGCAGCTAGAGCTAGAGGCATTCCCGAATTGCAGATTTTATGGGCTCACGCTCTGAAAAATGCACTAATTCCGGTGATTACTGTCTTAGGATTGACTTTTGCTGCACTGTTGGGCGGTGCTATTTTAACAGAGGTGACTTTTTCTTGGCCGGGGTTGGCAAATCGCCTTTACGAAGCGATTAGCTTGCGGGATTATCCAACTGTTCAAGGTATTGTGGTGTTTTTTGCGGCAATAGTTGTAATTGCCAGCATTGTAATTGATATTTTGAATGCTTACGTTGACCCGCGAATTCGGTACTAAAAATATCAAGGAAGAAGGGCAACGGATGCTCTACTTTTGCACTTAGCCTTTTTCTACCTGTACTTTCTGCGTTCGCGAGATGTTTTAGCCAGGGGTGGGCCTGTAGAAGCAGTTGTCAAAAAGATCGATCGGCTTTTAGAGTGACGACACTTGGCATTGTATGGGCAATACTGGAGAAAATAAACTTTAACATTTGAGGAAACGCTGATGAGATTATTGCGAACAATCGCCGCTCTATCGGCGGCCTTGACCCCACTGATGGCTGAAGCTGCCTTTAGCCGTCCCATGCCGGGAACAGCCGATTTTCCCAGAGCCTCAAACCCCCAAGTAAATGTGCCGGTTTGCTTCATCGAAACCCGAGGTGGCACAACTTTTGATTTAGTCAGCTTGTGCGGCAGCAATGCTGCTCCCCAAAACACTAATCCGGTTGCGGGCAATGCTCCTGCAAATAACCCCAATGCAAGCACTCCGCCTCCTCCCCCGAACCCCAACGCCATCACCAGAGATGCTGTCGGCACGCCGATAACTACTCCTGCTGACACGGCAAATCCGAACAATCCCAACAATGTCAATCCGGGAACTTCGCCCGCAGGTACTCCCAATGCCACTCCGGGAACTTCGCCCGCAGGTACTCCCAACGCCACTCCGGGAACTTCGCCCGCAGGTACTCCCAACGCCACTCCGGGAACTTCGCCCGCAGGTACTCCCAATGCCAATCCGGGAAGTTCACCGAGTACCAATCCCAATAATCTCAATCCGGGAAGTTCGCCCTATATTACTCCCAATAATGCCACTCCGGGAACTGCGCCGAATACCAATCAGAATAATCTCAATCCGGGAACTGCGCCGAGTACCAATCCCAATAATAGTGCGTCTCCCACGGGTGGAACTGCTGGCGACAGCAACAGCGATTTAGTTCCCAATCGCAATCTCAATCTTCCGAGAGTGCCGCCGAGTTCCTTTAGCCCCGGAGGCCTTGCACCGACTAGAGATGCGATTGATGGCCCCCGCTAGTAATAAGGGAAGTGTCAGAACTTTTAAAGAAACCGGGTTTCTCGGAAACGTTCTCTTTTTCAGGGATATTTCAGCGGCGAGAAAGCCGGAACATTTATTTGCCTGCATAATATTGATGTCAGGTGCGATCGGCATATTTTGTAGCAGAGTAGCAAAATAAAAGTTAAGCTAAGAACTTGTAGACGCTATGGGCTAAGCACTCTTTTAGAACTGGCCAACCAGGTAGAAGCAGTGATACATAGCTAGCTTTAATCCGTAACAGGATTAGTTATCAGCACAGGTTAAAATTATTACCAGGCGGGTGCTCGCCAGCTCCAAGTTCTCAAGCTAAACCATTCAACAGGCATATTTTTGTTAAGCCCGTGTGGTTTGGAAAGTACCGGCTGATAACATTAGCAAGACAAAATTAACCCGATTATTCGGAGGCTCTTCATGAGCAAAATATTTGTTTTAATAAATTGGAACAAAATTGCTCTAGACCCGATCACACTTGAGGAGGAAATCTAGTGTCAAACTTAGTTCAACGCTTAGAAATAACCGCTCATCCGCAACTAGAAAAATCCCTCGGCTATCGAGGAGATAGTCGCTGGGTAGCTTGGCGCTGGGAACCCGACATCGACCAACTTATTTCCAGCGACGGCAAAACAGTCGGCACTGGCAATAATATGGCTTGGCTGGTGTTTTTGCAGCACGATTTAGTCGATCCTGCAGTACAAGAGTACAACCTCGGCAAGGGCGATCGCTACTGGCTGCTTTTAGACACCGAAACTAGAAATCTCTACGTCGGCGAAGGGAAAACGGTTCAAAGTCTGCTCGAACAGCCGGAAAGTTTAGGTTTATTGGCCTGTCTCGATGGCGGGAATGCCGATCGACAAACTGGTGAAACTTGGCAGCAAACGCTATCTCAACTAACAGCCAAACCAGTTGTTCGCAACCTGACAAATGCCCTTCCTTTCGGTATCGCGGCCGCTTTGATAGGTGCTTTAGGCATCGGAACCGGATTGTGGGTAGTGCCGGCGGTGCAGCAGAAACTAGCCGAAAAAACAGCTTTTATTTCCCCAATTAGTTCTGGCGCCAACTGCGGGCTTGGCGGTTCCGACGATTTTTCAGCTTATATCGGTTCCTCAAGCGGAAATAAAGAACTTCATTTAATAGGCGTTTACGAAGCCAATGCGGATCACAAGAACCGAGATTTATCACAAAGTGCGATCGAAGTCAAAGTAGAACGTCGAAACAAGCCCATAATTCTCGCACTTTCAGCCTACGAACCCGTGCAATGGAACATTACCGCAGAACCGGGAGCCGTTATCGAAAAAATCATCGTTAACGGATACCACAACCAAACTGTTTCAGGAGTTTCGGGAATTCCAATTGAAGAGCACAGCTACGAAGAAACCGGAGACAATCTCGGCGACTTTATCTACAAGTGGGGTGCTACCCCTGACAGTTCCAATACTTCTTCCCTCGTGACTAAATTGGAACAGAGAAACAGCACCAGTTTAACTTCCTTTCAAGGATGCTACAGAGGTAAAAACTTTAGTATTAATTGAGAGCAGCGACAGAGGGTGACAAGTTAGACAATTTTCGATTTTCGATTGGGAATAACTGATTAGATATGGATTTGGAATTTGTGACAATTCCCTTCTTTTTTTTAACGGGTGTTAAAACCTATCCCTCTAAAATCACAAAACCCGCGTCTGCGGGTTTTTTATTGAGAGCTAAACTTATTGGCATCTCTATAGCAATCCTAAATCATTTGTGAACTTCTTACTCCCTCCCCTTGATAAGGGGAGGGTTGGGGTGGGGTAAAAAATTTACAACTCCTGCAAGGATTGCTATATGGTATGATATGCGGTGGCGTCATTACCAATTCCCCACTCTCACAATACTAATAAATTTCTTATGAAATACTGGTACGAAACCCTCGCAGTAGCACAGCGGATTTTAATTGAATTGGGGAGGCGCCGGCGCAGCTTAGTCTTGTGGAGTATATTTCCAGTTTCTATCTTGCTAATTAACGGTTTAATTTTAAAAGAACGGGCTAATCTCAGCACAGCAAAAGCTTTTGAAACTGCTGCACCTGCAAGCTTAGTAGGAGCAGCTTTATTTTTTAGCTGTCTCGGTGGTAGCGTAGCAACAGTAGTAGCAGAGCGAGAACAGCATACCCTCAAACGCTTGTTTATTTCCCCGCTGAGTGGCACTTCCTACTTTTTAGGAATTTTCCTGGCCCACAGTTGCATCGGCATCGGACAAGTAATTTTAGTATATGCGATCGCCTCTTGTTTAGGAGCACAATTTCAAGGCTCTATTCTGCTAGGATGTGCGATTATTTTACTCAGTATTGTATCTTATGTAGGTGTAGGCTTTATTCTCGGCACCCAGTTTGCGAGGCGCACTGAAGATGTCAACTCCCTAGTAGCAGCTTTCGGCGTCCCCTTGTTGATTTTAGGAGGCGCATTTTTGCCGACTTCGCTGTTTCCCAAAAGTCTGCTGGAACTCGCCCAGTACAATCCAATTTATCACATGAACGAAGCGCTGATGGGCGTGTGGGCTGACGGCAAAGATTTGGCTGATATTGCAGAACACTTTTGGTATTTATTCATATTTTCTATTGCCATGATTGTAGGTGGATGGCTTTCTTACCGCAGGATGCTGAGAGTAGAAAGAAGACTTTAAAACTATCTCATTATGTCATAATTATTCATCTCTCTCTTCTCTTCCTCCGCGCCCTCTGCGCTCTCTGCGGTTTAATCGTTCCTAAACAACCGTAAATATATAAAATAATACGGAGAATTCAAGCAGTGCTACAAATAGAAAAGCTAAATAAGTCCTATGGCAAACGTTCAGTGCTTCAAGATTTAACACTGCACATTCAAGCTGGAGAAATTTACGGTTTGCTCGGGCCAAACGGGGCGGGCAAAACTACAACGATCAATATTTTATGCAATTTGCTAAATGCCGACAGCGGCAAAGTTTCTATTAATGGCGAACCTGTTTCTGACTCTACAAAATCCTTAATCGGTGTAGCGCCCCAAGAAAATTTGCTTTACAAAAGCCTTAGCTGCGAAGAAAACCTCAACTTTTTTGCTCAAATTTACGGCTTAGAGCGGAAACAGCGGCGCTATCAAGTAAGGCACTGTTTGAAAGCAGTAAATTTGACAGATAGAGCTACAAGCCCGGTGGAAACTTTGAGCGGAGGAATGCAGCGCCGCTTGAATATTGCAGTGGCTTTGGTACACCAACCTAAATTAGTAATTTTAGACGAACCGACAACGGGTTTAGATATTGAGGCGCGCTATGAAATTTGGGAATTAATTCAGCGCTTGCAATCGGAAGGAATTACAATTTTGCTGACAACTCACTTGTTGGATGAAGCTGAGCGGCTGTGTCAAAGAATTGGGATTTTAAAGAATGGCAGTATTGTAGCTGAAGGTAGTTTAGAAGAGTTGCAAAAACTGATTCCGGCTCAAGAAATTATCGTGGTAAAAACCGACGAAGAAGCTGAAGTCATCGCCCGCGCTCAAAAATACAGTTTCATCCCCCGCCGCTACGGTAGCGATTTAGCTTTTTGGCTGCCGGAACGTTTAGAATTAAAAGAGATTATTTTGCTGTTCGACGGGATTTCTATTGATTCAATTGCTCGGTATCCGGTGCGGTTAGAACATATTTATGTAGAAGTAACTAAACAAACTGTATCCTAATCTGCGTCCATCTGCGTATATCCGCCCAGTACGCTTCAAAAACCAAAGAAACCGGGTTTTTTACCGAATCTGCCGACTGTAACGCAGTATCTCGCAAAAACCCGGTTTCTGACCACCCTAACGAATTTACACTGTCTTAGCCCATTCGATCCAAGTTTCTATCGGGCGGAAACCGACTGATTTGTAAAGCTTTGTCGCCCCCGTCAAACTGTCAGCATCAACGCTGAGTTTAGCTGTGTTTGCACCCGCTGCTTTCAACTTATGCAAACCAGCTAATAGCATCGCTTTTCCTAAACCCATTTTCCGAAAGTCGCGCCGCGTACCCAACAATTCAATCCAACCGTCTTTTGTGCCGCTGCGGGCGTTTTTTTGGGGTTTGATTTGACAGTCGCAGAAAGCAGCAAATTTGCGTGAAGCGAAGCTATCCCCCAGGGAATCGCCCGAAACAGCAATTAAATCTAATTCCGGCTGATAATTGGCGTCTTGCATCCAGTAGCGCACGGTTTCCGCAGTTAAATCGTGGTGATTCCAGTGATCGATAAATGACTGGTTGAACATCTCTACCCAAGGTTGGATGTCTTGTTCTCCTGATACGTGTGTCAGCGCAAAATCTGCGGGAAATTCGGGCGTGGGAATGGGTTCGGCGAGGGATCGGGCCATTGTCCAAAAATAGCGATCGACCTCAAAGCCCTGTTTCTCTAACAGCCGCATCTCATCGGTTTTGTCCTCCCGGCTGTAGGTACGCAATTTTGCGGGCAAATTGCGTTCTTTCGCCACTTCGCGCAGCCGCTTTTCGCCCCACTTAATTATGTCTTTTTCTAATCCTTCGCCACGGACATTTGGATGCACATAAAACCACAAAGAAGCGTCTATTTCAGCCGGGGAATCTGGCATATCTAGGAGTGACAAACCGATTAGTTTGTAATTACCATCTTCCCACAACTGCACGTCGCGGGCTTGGTCGAGTTTGGGTGCATCAAGTATTAGCTTGAGTTCAGTTGCTGAGACTTCTTCGCCGAGTCGATCGACTGCTTCGCAAGCATCGATCAAATTGGCGATCGCGCACCAGTCAGTTTCGCCCTTGTAGGAGCGTGTTGTCAAGATATTCATAAAAAACTTGCAATCCGTAATTTCGGACTGTTCCTCTTAGTTGGTATTGGCAAACAAGTACAGTAATTCAGACATTTTGGACAAATGTCAGTAACAGGCTTTCCGGCCTGTTCCACAAGAAATAAATGTTCTTGTGGGGAGGGTTCGCGTGACCGCACCTAAACCGCTTTTAGTATTTGAGAATGGTGTCGATAAAACTCAGAAACCTGTTTATATCACCCAGGCTTTCAGGTTTTATCTTATAGCGCAATCATAAAAATTGGTTTGCCCTTTTGGGCTAGTTTTGTATTGGAGTTTATGGCTGGATGTCGATGAGTCGCGCTCTCTTTCGTTACCAAGCTTGGTGCTTAAGTAACTACTATTGTTTGAATAAAGTTTCTACAGCTAAGTAAAGAAGTTGTCACCCCCACCGGGTAGTTGATTTTTACTTTTGCTCTTTTTACAAGAAATCCTTTTTAAGGGATTTTTGGCTCCTCCTGTTAACTCGCCCGATCGGGGGAGGGGAGAAGTTGAACTTATTTAAAAGTTCCCTATTTCAACTATAACCTGAGCTGTTTTTTTTGGCAAGTTGGAAATCCAGGGATTCTTGCTAGTATTAACGAGGAGGGCCTGTGATTGCAAGAGCTATCCGGCTTTTAACCAGCCGTAACTGTAATTTTTATAACGTTTTCCCCTGAATTGAGGATTTAATTTTATCCAAACGTTAAACTAACGTTAAACTGTTTTTTACAGATTAATATGAGGTAAATATGCTCGACAACCTCGATTTAGATATCTCCCTGGATAAAGAAACCTATGATGCCAAGATAGAAATTTTAATGCAGCAGTTGCGATCGCTCCAACTGGCCTGCAGGGAAAAAAAATTGCCCGCAATTATCGTCCTCGAAGGTTGGGCAGCCGCCGGCAAAGGTGCTTTAGTCAAAAAAATGGTAGGGTACATGGACCCGCGGGGGTTTGCCGTCCACCCGATTTGGCCGCAGTCAGATGCAGAAATGGGCTATCCTTTCCTATGGCGGTTTTGGCAGAAACTCCCCGCCCGCGGCAAAATTGGTTTTTTCTACCACAGTTGGTACACTCATGTTTTAGAAGACCGATTGTTCGATCGAGTCTCCGAGGCAGAAGTACCGACAGCCATCAGGCAAATCAACGCCTTCGAGCGGCAGATGGTTGATGACGGCGCCGCAATTGCCAAATTTTGGATTCACCTGAGCAAAAAAGAACTCAAGCATCGGCTCAAAAAACTAGAAGATGACGCATTACAAGCTTGGCGAGTGCGACCCGAAGATTGGAAACAAGCCAAAAAATACGAAGAATACACAACTTTTGCCGAAGAAATGGTATCCCAAACCGGCACGGGCCCAGCACCTTGGACGCTAGTAGAAGGCGATTGTCAACGGTGGGCGAGAGTCAAAGTTTTAACGCAAATGGCAGCGACAATTACAGAAGCCTTAGACAGACTGCCGATGCAATCTGCACCCGTGAAATTGCCACCTCAAGAAAGCTTGCAACCCACCGAACCAGACTTGCTGGCCCAAGTAGATTTAACTCAATCGCTGTCGCCCGACGAATACAAACAGCAACTTCGCGAGGAACAAACCCGTTTTGGCAAACTGCAACAAAGCATCTACGAAGAGGAAATCCCCGTGTTAGTGATGTTTGAAGGTTGGGACGCCGCCGGTAAAGGAGGAGCAATCAAACGCTTGACGGACATATTAGACCCCCGCAGTTACATCGTTAATACCTTTGGGGCCCCGACAGACGAAGAAAAAGCGCATCACTACCTCTGGCGGTTCTGGCAGCGGCTGCCGACTGCTGGTAAGATCAGCATTTGCGATCGTAGTTGGTATGGTAGAGTGCTGGTCGAGCGAGTCGAAGGATTTGCCACCGAACCCGAATGGCGCCGAGCTTATCAGGAAATCAACGAATTTGAGGAGCAACTCACCAGTTTCGGGTGTGTCTTAGTTAAATTCTGGCTGCACATCAGTCCTGACGAACAGCTAAAGCGGTTTACAGAGCGGCAAAACAATCCATTTAAACAATACAAACTCACTCCTGAAGATTGGCGAAATCGGGAAAAGTGGAATTATTATGAAGTGGCGGTGAATCAAATGATTCAGCGCACCAGCACGCCGCTAGCTCCCTGGACGCTAATTGCGGCCAATAACAAGTATTATGCTCGTGTTAAAGTAATTCAAACGGTAACGCAGGCAATTCGGAATCAACTGAAGCGCCGATAAATTGGGATTGGTGAATCGGTAACAGGTAATGGGGAAAAAAGTAGGCAGAACAAAGCAGGCTTGAATTGTCAATTCCACCTGTGGCGTGCTCGATCCATTACCAATTACCAATCAACCATTACCAGTTATCAATTACCAATTAACTGTCAGCAATCTGTGACTGGAAGTAGCGGGTTTCACCCTGCAACCAATAGTTGATAGCTGACCGGAAGCGAGCATCAGGATAAATGCGATCGGACTGCGTTATTCGCGAAAGTTAAAAACCCACCGATGCCCGTATTTCCTCCCGCAGCTAAATTAGCGCTCGTTTCCACACTTCCGTACTAATTTATGAAGACACAGAATATTGCAAGATGCCAGAACTGTTAGCTCGCATTCTATTTCTATTCCTCCTGTTCTCACTGATCAAATCGTGGTGGGATCAATCAGGAGGCAAAGACAATCCGTTATTAGACCGGCTGCGCGTTTTGCTACTGATCAGCCTTTTGATCCTAGCTTTTTTTGCACCAGACACTCCGGTCGGAGCCGCGATTTTCGGGCTCATAGCCTTCTTCTTTAAGCCGCTGGGTTTTTCCATCACGCTGCTGGTGATTGCATCGGCGCTGATCACAAACGGGGGCATCCGCAACCCGGCGCCGAGAATGATCCTGGCAGCGCTGCTAGTTTTGATCCTTTCGAGTATGCCAGTTGTCGCTTACTGGTTCGCCGAGCAAGCAGAACGTGACGCCGCCGCAGCCGTCCGCACAGCTTGCTGCGACGAAACCGCAGCGGCGATCGTCCTGCTGGGCAAGGGAACCACTCAGCCCCACATCCCCAACCGAGTGGCGATTCAACTAACAGATACAGGCAATCGCCTGCCCTATGCAGCCGTTTTGTACCGCCAAAAAGTGGCACCGATGGTCATAGTTACCGCTGGCCCCAGACCAGAGTTGGAGGGTTATGTTGGGGAAGCGAAGGATATCGAGACTTTGCTGGCAAACAACATGGGCGTGCCGCGCAGCAGTATCGTTCTCGACGATAACGGCAGCAACATACGCACCAGCGCCGAAGAAGTGAGAAAGATACTCGACAGCCGTGGCGCCCCGCGGAAAGTAATCCTGGTAACATCTGCGATTCAGATGCGCCGTGCCAGCCTCGCTTTTGCGAATATGGGAATCCAGGTGATTCCTAGGGCTACCGACTTCTACACTTTTCAACCCACATCAGGAGGGAGATCTAGTAGACTCCGCTTAGACGCGGGAGATTTTTTGCCTAGTGCAGAAGCTTTGGTAACTACGACGCGAGTATTCGATGAATATTTCGGGTCTTTCTATTACTATTTGCGAGGCTGGCAGGCTCCCAGGGCCTAAAGTGGCAAGTTGCTGGTGTTTTTCTTAGGCAACAGCGACTGCTCCCCAGATTGGTTTAAAATCTGATGAGAATGAGACCTTTGTGGGGAGCTGTTTTTTCTCATTCCGGCGGGGTCGCCGACAATCAAGTTTGCCATAAATGCAAACAATACCCAAAAGATAACTGGCTCCCACTGGGATTTTTTGGGCGGTGCTTCTGCCGCTTTGACAGATTCGACGTTGACTTTGATGTCTAGTTTGCCTTCAATTTCTTTGCCTTTGAGAACTCCCTCCTTGCACACACCCTTAAAAATCATGGGAGCGGGCTTTGGTGCTTCTGCTTTCGGTTCGTCTGCCATTTTTTTATCCTGGTTTTGGTGAATCCGGTTGGATAGTACATTCTTAAAGGTTCGGGGGTTTTCCGGACAGGATTTCGCGAACTCTGAAAGAATTAAGTTAAATATGCACCCCGCCCCTTCCTGGGGCTTAAACATAAGAATCTGAAGGCATTTCCAGCTAGTGCTGGTTTGTTTTAGATAGCAGCCTTGCCTTGAAGCTGCTACTTATATATCCGGGTGAAAGGGAGATTTTTATGCAAACTACAGGTTTTTTATGAAAAATTCTCAATAAATTTATTTGCTCCCGGCGCGCCCAAACGTCAACCGCCTCAAGATCGAGCGCACTTACTCTCATCGAAAAAACCCGGTTGCTTCCAGCCGGCCCAAGTGACGCAATTCTGTTAATAAACGGGGTTTCTGGCTCAATATCGCGCCAGGAATGCCAATCTAAAATCTCAAAACATATAAATAATCGAGAGTGAAAATATCCACTAGCAAACTATCTTGCCTGCAACCCGAACAACTGGAAGCTTGGGCAAAAGAGGCAATTAATCGCAGTAAATCGGGTCAAATCCCTGCGTACATACCTCTCCTAGCGCAAGCCGATCGACAAGGGTTTGCCGTGCAAATTCGGGCAATTGACGCGCAAATTATGAGCTGGGGTAGCATTGCTCAAACATTCCCGCTGATGAGTGTAGTCAAGCCTTTTGTGCTGCTTTATTTGCTGTGCGAATTGGGCGAAAAAAGGGTATTTGACTGCGTTGGCTGCGAGCCTTCGCAACTGCCTTTCAATTCCCTAACTCAACTCGAAATAGACCAAGGGAAGCCGAGAAACCCGATGATTAATAGCGGGGCGATCGCCCTAGCGTCTTTGATTCCCGGTCAAAATGCTGTGTCGCGCTGTCAAAACTTGCGAACTTGGTTAAATCAACAGGCAAACAGTCAGTTATTTGTTGACGAGTTAATGCTCGATTCAGTGACGACAAATCCGAATCAAAACAATTGGAATCTCGCCTTGAAAATGGTAGAATCTGGTTACATTCAAAATCCCGAAATTGCTTTAGAAACCTACAATCGCGTCTGCTGTTTGTCGGGAACTGTGGAGGATTTAGCTAAGCTGGGGATGGTTTTGGTAAATAGTGGCGATCGAGCAATGGGGGAAAACTGCCGTACTGTCAAAGCGCTGATGGCAACTTGCGGTTTGTATGAAGCATCGGGCCGCTGGGCGCTGCGGGTAGGACTGCCGGCTAAGTCGGGAGTTAGCGGGGCAATGCTTTCGGTAATTCCGGGCCAGGGGGCGATCGGCTTTTACAGTCCGCCCCTGGATAAAGACGGAAATTCTATCGGTAGCTTATTTCTGTTAGAAAAAATAGCTAAAACTTTGCGGCTAAGCGTATTTGATTAGATTGGTCAGTTGTCAGTTGTCAGTTGTCATTAGGAATGGGGAATTGGGAATTGGGAATTGGGAATTGGGAATTGGGAATTGGGAATTGGGAAACAATATAATTCCGTAGGGCCGGGTATTACGACAATATCTAACCAGTACAAACAAGCTTTATAACCCACATTCCGCACCCCCAACTGGCACATACGCGGATTGAGGAAGTAAAAGTGAATCATCGGAGATAATAATGA
>NZ_JAUBTV010000070.1:0-41414 GCF_036705145.1 Microcoleus sp. B5-D4
TCTCTTGTGGAACAGGCATCCTGCCTGTTATTGAAAATTAGGAACAGGCAAGATGCCTGTTCCACAAACCATCAATTTTCTTGTGGAACAGGCATCCTGCCTGTAATTCAAAAATTAAGAACAGGCAAGATGCCTGTTGCACAAAAAATAAATCTGCTTGTGCAACAGGCATCTTGCCTGTTCTTGAAAATAGTCAAGCCTGCTACTTAATATTACGAATTGCTCATCGTGCGGCTGCCATAGGCATCCATGCTGTAGGCAGGAACGCGAACGCGGTAATCAATTTCTGTTCCCGTCACTGATTTTGCCAGTTGTTCAAAAGATTCATCGTTCCAATTCCGCTCGTGGATGGGCTTTGACTGTTCGCCCAGGAAATATGCTTGAGTGCCAATTAATGCTGCTGCGACCCAACCGACGATTAAAAGAGAGATTACAATAGCCATATTTGCTTTTTCCTTAACTTTTGTTGCTTTATGTAAACTAATGTAACGAAAATTAGTAATCAACGTCAAGGTACTGTAATGTCGTGGGAACCGTCCGGCAGGTAGTAAATACCGCACCTTTGACGGAACCGGGAGAGGGGAAGAAGGGGAGAGAGCGAGAGTATGTAGGGTGGGCACCGCGCATCGGTAGCTAGCACAGTACCCGGATTGTGAACTGTATCCGAAATAGCAAAACAGATTGTTGAGATTTTATAGTTAAGAAATTATAAGTTTTGCGTTAATAAATTACGATTAAAAGTCTGCCGCTGGCATGAGGAATAGCGACCCAATTATAAGTTATGATTTATCAGTTTGGATGGGAACTAACAAATCCCAATTACCAAATTTTAAGTACAAATTACCAATGACCAATTATCGCTACAATCATGCCAAACTCCATGTTAAATGACGACCCCTTGTGGTTCAAAGACGCGATTATTTACGAAGTACCAGTTCGGGCTTTTGCCGACAGCAATGCAGACGGCATTGGCGACTTTAGAGGACTGACAGAAAAACTGGATTACCTGCAAAACTTGGGAGTAACAGCAATTTGGGTACTGCCATTTTTTCCCTCGCCGCTTCGAGACGACGGCTACGATACATCTCACTATACTACCGTCAACCCGATTTACGGCACATTAGATGACTTTAAAGACCTTTTAGAAGCAGCCCACCAACGGGGAATTAGGGTCATTATTGAGTTAATTGTTAACCACACTTCCGACCAGCACGCTTGGTTTCAGCGAGCGCGCAGGGCCCCGAAAGGCAGTAACGAAAGAGATTTTTATGTGTGGAGCGACACGCCGGAAAAATATCAAGATGCTCGGATTATTTTCCAAGATTTTGAAACATCTAATTGGGCTTGGGATGCGGTAGCAAAAGCTTATTACTGGCACCGTTTTTATTCGCACCAACCAGATTTGAATTACGACAATCCGGCAGTCCGCCAAGCCATCTTAGATGTGGTAGATTTCTGGTTGGCACTGGGAGTAGACGGACTGCGGATGGATGCGGTGCCTTACCTGTACGAGCGCGAAGGTACTAATTGCGAAAACCTGCCAGAAACTCACGTATTCCTGAAGCAATTGCGGAAGCACGTAGATGAGAAATTCCCGAACCGGATGCTGCTGGCTGAGGCGAATCAGTGGCCGGAGGATGCAGTTGAATATTACGCGGCTGGGGATGAATGTCACATGAACTTTCATTTTCCACTGATGCCGCGTTTATTTATGGCTTTGCATATGGAAGATAGCTTCCCAATTAGCGACATTCTCCAGCAAACTCCGCATATTCCCAATAATTGTCAGTGGGCATTATTTTTGCGGAATCATGATGAATTGACGCTGGAAATGGTGAGTGATGAAGACCGAGATTATATGTATCGGGTTTACGCTCAAGACACTCAGGCGAGAATTAATTTGGGCATCCGCCGCCGTTTGGCTCCTTTGATGGGAAATAACCGCCGCCGTATCGAGTTGATGAATGCTTTGCTGCTGTCTCTTCCGGGTACGCCGGTGCTTTACTACGGCGATGAAATTGGCATGGGAGACAATATCTATTTGGGCGATCGCAATGGGGTGAGAACTCCGATGCAGTGGAGTGGCGATCGCAATGCTGGTTTTAGCCGCGCGAACCCCCAGCGACTTTACGCACCGCCAATTGTTGACCCTGAATATCACTACGAATCTGTTAACGTGGACGCGCAGCGGGCGAATCCGAGTTCTCTGTGGTGGTGGATGAAACGCCTGATTGCAATTAGGCAGCGCTTCCAAGCATTCGGCCGCGGAACTTGCGAGTTTCTGTCCCCCGAAAACCGCAAAGTTTTAGCTTTTGTGCGGACTTATCAAGACGAACACATCCTCGTCGTCGCTAATTTGTCGCGGTTCGTGCAGACGGCAGAATTAGACCTTTCGCCCTTTAAAGGTGCGGTTCCGGTGGAGATTTTCGGCCGCACTGAGTTTCCGGCGGTTGGCGAATCCCCTTACTTTTTGAGCTTGAGTCCTCACACGTTTTACTGGTTTACTCTTACTGTTAAACACGAAGATTTTTCGCTGCACGGTGTTCCCACAGACTTGCCTACTTTGGCGGTGATAGGCAATTGGAAAACTGCTTTCGCTACAACTCAGTTAAGCGATATGCTGCTTAATATTTTGCCGGGATACTTGCGGCGCAATCGCTGGTTTAGCGGTACGGATCGGACAATTCAATCTTTAGAAATAAGTGAGATTGTATCGGTTGAATGTAAAGATAGTGCGGGGGAGCAATCTCAAGTTTACATTCTGTTCTTGCAGTTGAATTATACTGAAGGTATGCCGGAAACTTACGTTTTGCCTTTAGGTTGGGAAGAGATTAAAGGCGATGTGGACGATCGGGCGATCGCGCGCCTGCACTTCCCAGAAACCAAAAAGGAAATCGGGGTACTATTTGATGCTGCTGGGGAGAAAGGTTTTCTGAGCGCGCTGCTGGGAGCGATCGCCAATTCTCGCAGTTACAGAGGTGTTGCAGGTCAACTGCTAGGAATTGCCGACCGTGCATTCAACTCCGAACAAGATTTATCGCAGCTCGATCCTCACCTGTTCAAAAAAGAACAAAGCAATACATCCGCAGGTTACGGGGACCGCTTCGTCCTGAAAATTTTGCGAAAAATCGAGGAAGGAATCAACCCCGAATTAGAAATCGGACGCTTTTTAACAGAGCGCAACTCGATCCAACACTACGCTCCAATTGCCGGAGCATTGGAATATCACACACCAGCAAAACAAGTCCTTACAGTCGGAATCCTACAAAAATTAATCCCCGACAGCGTAGATGCTTGGTCTTATACATTAGACACGCTGCGCGACTATTTCGAGCAAGTAATGACAGTAGAAGCAAAGCATTCCAGCGAGAATTTATCTACTGCCCCCGAAAATTATTTGCCGAACGCTTTGACCGGACAAACCCCGCGGCAGCAAAACTCGCTAGTAGCCGATTTATCCCTAGAAATTCCGGCATTAGCTCGCGAACTCATCGGCTCTTACTTAGCATCAGCAGAACTTTTAGGTCAGCGGACAGCCGAACTTCACCTCGCTTTAGCTTCTGACATAGAAAATCCCGCTTTTGCCCCAGAAAGCTTTACCTCGTTTTACCAGCGTTCCATCTATCAATACATGAGAAATCTGGCAGGAAGAACTTTGCTGGAGCTAAAAAAACGGATGTCCAAACTGCCGCCAGAAATACAAAAATCGGCGCAAAAGCTGCTCAACCGCGAAGATTTGCTCATGGAACGTTTCAAGTCTATTTTGAACTTGAGAATCACCGCCGATAGAATTCGGTGTCACGGGGACTTTCATTTCGGGCAAGTTCTTTATACAGGCAAAGACTTCGTAATTATTGATTTCGGAGGAGAACGCGATCGACCCTTAAGCGAGCGGCGGATGAAGAGGTCGCCCCTGCGAGATGTTGCAGGAATGCTGCAATCTATAAGTTACGCTGTTACTTTGGCACTCCGCAATGAAGTAGAAAGTGGCATGATTCGCCCTGAAAATCTCCCGGAGATGCAGCAGTGGGCGAACGTTTGGCACCGCTGGGTCAGCCTAACTTTTGTCAAGAGTTATTTGGCGACTGCCGCCGATGCAAGTTTCTTGCCCAAATCTATACCGGAACTACAAGTTTTGCTGGATGCTTACATTTTGGAAAAAGCGGTTGCCGAGCTAGCCTACGAACTCAATTACCGCTTAGATTTCGCGGAAATTCCGCTTCAGCGGATTCTACAATTGCTGAATTTATAAGGGTGGGTTTATCTATACTCGTTAGGGTGCGTGGCTTTCTAGTTCCTCAATTAACAGCGAGATGCTGGAAAGTCACGCACCTTACATGACACCAAATCTGGTTTGATAAGGATTTGAGATCATGTCCGATCGAGTGACCGCGATGAAAAGGGCGGGTTTTTGAGATTGTCAATTATGGGCAGATATTTTTTGTTAACCCGCCCCTACCGTATTAGGGGTAATCGACGGGACATAATATGACTGGCGAATATAATTCGCTCTTCTACAAAGAAATTTCGCGCCCAGCGAGGCTAGAATAAAAGATGGTAAAAAACTGATTTTCTATTACTTAAAATAAAGAGCAGCTTGATATAAAACTTGTTCTTGATGCGTTAACAAAGTGCAGTCAGAAAGCGGGTAAGCCACACAAGTAACAGCGTAGCCAGCTTGCAATTCTGAGGGCTTCAAAAACTTTTGTTCGCTTTGGTCGATTTCACCGCTCAGCAGTTTGGCAACGCAAGCAGAACACTCTCCTTGCTTGCATCCATTCGGCAAGCGGATGCCGGCATCTTCTGCCATATCTAAGATATACTGGTCGTCTGGTACTGCGATCGTGCGATCGAGGGCGATCGCCTCATTCACCAACCGAACTTGATAAACTGCCATTTTTTCCTTATTCCTCGCGAAAGGGCGGGTTTACGATGCTGTTAGTCCTAGCAAATATTTCGGGTAAAACCCGCCCGTACAACTAGAAAGGGCGGATTTATATCGTGTATATCTAGACAAGTGCTTCTTGATAATCGAGATTTTCATCTAGATAAATAGCCCGAATATCCTCCGGCAAATTTGATTCTAAAGTTTGATATCCTTTTTGGAGCAAAGCCTTTACCTGAGCGGGCGAAATAGCTTCGCCTTCTGCTTGCAAATAAGCTGCAATTCGAGTTTCGCTCCAGCGGAAAGTCTGAGCCATCAACACCACTAAACGCGGCAGCGGCGCTAACAATTCTAAGGCTTGTTTGACGTAACACCACAGGGGAGGCGGAGCCGATTGCAAAGAATAGTGAATCGACTCAACAGGGGGCAATTCAGCTTGATTTATGCAGACTGCGGTGACATTAATCAGCCAGTTTTGGAGACTGAGATTTCCGCCATCAGACTCTTGGATTTCGCGGCGCAAATCGAGGCCTCGGAGTTCGTGATAGATGTGCAGCCAAGTGTGGGCAAACAGGTAATCGCCTTGTACGGGCGATCGTACCGAATGGCGAATCAGGGAGTGTACAATTTGAGCGTAGCGGCAAAAAATCGCCGTGAAGAACCTACCTTGATCTGGATGGTTTTGAAACAGAGTCAATAATTCCTGGTCGCTGTGGTGAAACAGGGATTTGACCACAGGATGGTTGAATTCGGAAAAATTAGGTGTTTGCACAATTGTTCTGGAATAGCTTGGAGAATAAATGCGGGTGCAGCCCGATTCTACAACACGATATACATTTGATGCAAGTGCTGAAAAATTATGTTGATAATTAAGTCAATTAATTCTATAATAGAATTGTAGGTGATGCTGGATCAATCTAAAGTGATACATATAAACTCTATATATTCAGCACACCTAAAAAGATAATTTGTTGTTTCAATGGTAAGGTTTTTGTATGTCTAGCATTAATACTGGTATCGAATGGTGCGATCGGACATGGAATCCCACAACAGGTTGCGATAAAGTCAGTCCCGGCTGCACTCATTGTTATGCAGAAGCATTAACAAAACGGTTTCATACTAATTTCCCTAATGGGTTTACTTTAACAGAACACCCAAAGCGTTTGAACGAACCTAGGGGTTGGCGAAAGCCTAGTCGCATCTTTGTTAATTCAATGAGCGATTTGTTCCATGAAGATGTTTCTCTTGATTTTTTGAAACAAGTCTTTAATGTAATGCGTGAAACTCCTCACCACATTTATCAAATCCTTACCAAGCGAGATAAACGTTTAGTAGAGTTAGCCCCTCAACTTGAATGGTCTGATAATATTTGGATGGGCGTGTCTGTTGAGAATCAAAATTATGTTCATCGTGTGGATTCTTTGCGACAAGTCAATGCAAAGGTACGCTTTTTATCCTGTGAACCACTTTTAGGGCCGTTACAGCTTGATTTAACAGGAATTCACTGGGTAATAGTTGGTGGAGAGTCGGGACAAAAACACCGTCCAATGCAACCAGAATGGGCACAAAGTATTCGGGATCAGTGTCAGGATGCTGAAGTCGCGTTTTTCTTCAAGCAATGGGGAGGTAGAACACCTAAAGCTGCTGGGAGACTTCTCGATGATAAAATTTGGGATGAGATGCCAAAAGCTGAGAATAAACAGAGACAAAAATTGCTTCGGTGCTCGAAGATAAATAAATGCTAGTAACAGAGGCTAAATTATTACAACTAAAATTTAATAATCATATTATTCTACTATTTTTAGCAAACTATTTAGTGTGTAAGGCTTTTTAGAACCAGGTTTTTGTATCTCTAACATCCCTTCTTGATACAGTGAACCGAGAATATCGTTGTAATGCTGAGTTCTTTTTAAACAACCCAAATCATTCAATTTTAAAATAATATGAGTAATTACATCTTCAAAAGATTTCCATTCAGATTTGATTTCACGCAAGATTTGGATAGATTGTGTTTTAATTATAGCGATGCGTCTTTTCTGTTCGGCTTCCCATTCTTTATCAAGAAATTTTTCAATTCCTTGATAATTATCTTGAAAAAATAATAATTTATCTTCATCACAAACAAAATCATTCAGAAAATGACCAAATGCTTTTTCAGGATGATTGCTGCCGACTACAATACTGTATTGAGGTCTGACATCATTATAAGTTTCCTTAATTTCAAAGCTAGTTACACCTCTAAAACCTCCTTCTTTTCTCATTCTTTCCTTGAAGTATTCCAGCGCCCACCTTTCAAATTTTTGAGGCTCATTTTTTAGTTCCAGCCACTTGGGTTTCCACTCTATATCAGAATTAACACCTAGAAGCGTAGTCAAATTTTTCATATAACTCTCGGCAGTTTTTTGTTCTTTAGAATCAGCATAGGTAGTTTTGTACTGCCCAGCATTACGAGCTACTTGTATATTGTGAAAAAGCAAAAATACTTCGCCCTTATACTGACTTACATAATTTCCTATCTCACATATATTATCGAAATTCATTCCTTTAACAGCAAAGGTATCAAGAAAAAATAAGGTAGGATAGTTTTCTAAGTCTGTCATTAGCTCAGGAAAAGCAACCTCAAATGTTTGAGGTTTATATATTTTATATGACAATCCCTCACCTACAGTTTCACAATTTTTACGGAGCTTTATATTGAAATCACGCTTAGATTCTATAAAAAAACATTTTAAATTTACCCGCTTCTCTTCTCGGAATAGTTTAGCGCATTTAAGAGCTATCAAGGGTGAACCATCAGTATTTTCAAAATCATGTTCATACTTACTTGACCAAAATTTGGAATTGTTTACAAAATCTTCAATACCTATTCCTTCTGTATATTTTCCTATTCCTGCGAACCCATCGACATAATTTAAAGACTCTGATTGATAAGCTTTATTACCGCCCAGATTGTAACAATAAGACTGAATATACCTCAGCATAATCCGATGTTTAGCTGCTGACCATGACCGTTTTCGAGTAAAGTAATTTTCTGGGTTATTTGGTTCTTCAGGAAACAGAGAAAATGATAATTGTACACCTTCCATTTTCACCCCCGCGCTATTATAGACTGTAGTTGAATTTATTTTCTCAACACAGTGTAGCCGAAAAACCGAGAGAGGTCAACATTTGAAAACGTAAAGCCCTCTTAACTTTTTATACAACAACCATATCCTCCGCCCCCCGGAGTCTCAATGACAAACACATCCCCCGACAGCATTTCCACAGTCGCCGTACTTCCCAACTCCTCAACATTTCCATCAAATCTCTCAACATAATTCCGCCCAACTTTTCCCGCTTCCCCCCCATTCAAACCGTAGGGAGAAATCACCCGCCGCCCCGATAAAATTCCCGCCGTCATCGCCTCCCGAAACCGTACTCGCCGCACCACTCCATTACCGCCGCGATGAGATCCATTCCCCCCACTATTAGCCCGAATTGCAAAACTTTCTAACAACACCGGAAACCGCCATTCTAATACTTCTGGGTCAGTTAAACGCGAATTAGTCATGTGAGTTTGAACCGCATCCGTACCATCAAAACTTGCACCCGCACCCGCACCGCCGCAAATAGTTTCATAATATTGATAGCGCTGATTCCCAAAGGTAAAATTATTCATAGTTCCCTGAGAAGCAGCCATCACTCCCAAAGCACAATACAAAGCATCGGTAATATTCTGCGATGTTTCCACATTCCCGGCAACTACCGCCGCCGGATAGCGAGGATTCAGCATACAGCCTTCGGGATTGATGATTTCGAGAGGTTTTAAACAGCCCGCATTTAGAGGAATATCGTCATCTACCAAGGTGCGGAAAACATACAAAACAGCGGCTTTGCCCACGGCTGCAGGAGCATTAAAATTGTTGGTTTGTTGACCAGAAGTGCCAGTAAAATCTATTTTTGCACTGCGCGCAGATTTGTCAATTGTAATCGCTACCTTAATTTGTCCGCCACTATCCATCGGATAAGTAAATTCGCCATCACTCAAAACCTCAATTACCCGCCGCACCGACTCTTCCGCATTGTCTTGTACGAAGCCCATATAAGCTTGCACAGTCTCTAATCCATAATGTTCTACCATCTTGAGCAGCTCTTCTGCGCCGCGCTTGTTAGCAGCAATTTGTGCTTGCAAATCGGCTATATTTTGAGCGGAATTGCGAACAGGAAAATTCCCCGATGTCAGAATTTCTAGTAATTCTTTTTCTCGAAAATCGCCCTCGCTTACTAACAGAAAATTGTCAAGCAATACACCTTCTTCAGTTACTGTTGTACTGTTAGGAGGCATAGAACCGGGAGTAATGCCGCCGATGTCGGCGTGGTGTCCTCGCGAGGCAACATAAAACAAAGGAAGAGAGCAATCACGATCGCATACTGGAGTAATAACGGTGATATCTGGTAAATGCGTGCCGCCGTTGTAGGGATTGTTAGAAACATAAACATCGCCCGGTTGAATCGCATTGCCTTGTGCTAAAATTAAAGCTTCAACGCTTTCGCTCATCGAGCCCAGATGTACGGGAATGTGCGGCGCGTTGGCCACTAATTGCCCGTTTTGGTCGAAAATTGCACAGGAAAAGTCGAGGCGTTCTTTGATGTTGACGGAGGAACTTGTGTTTTGCAATGTGACGCCCATTTGTTCCGCGATCGCCCGAAACAAATTATTAAATATTTCCAGCAAAACCGGATCTGATTTAACCGCAGATAAACGCGAATGAACGCGGATATTATCTGCGTCCATCTGCGTGCATCTGCGGTTCAAAATTAAATCATTATTTTCGGTGATTTCCCCTTCCCAGCCCGGTTCTATGATATTAGTTCCCGTAGCTTCAACAATCATAGCAGGGCCTTCTATGCAGTCGTGCGATCGCAAATCATCTCTCCGATAAACAGGCGTTTCCCGCCACCCGCCAGCAACATACATTTGCACGGTTGAAATTGGTTGCACAGGCAAGATGCCCGTGCCACCAGAGGGGGAAATTTTGGATGCTTCCGGCACATCCATTCTTTCTACAACTTCCACCGAAACCGCTTCCACAATCAGCGGTTTTTCGGGCATAATAAAACTGTAACGCTGTCGGTGTGCTGATTCAAATTCAGCCTGCATGACCTCAATATTGTCAGCAAAATCTACCGCCAAAACCGAGTCACTTCCCTGATATTTTAAGCGCAGCTTCCTAACAACTAAAACCTCTGGCTCATTCTCTGCGTTCTCTGCGCCTCGGCGGTTCAATTCCCTCTTTCCCTCAGCCTCCAATTCGGCTAAAATATCATGCAAATCAGGTAATAATTCTGCATTTAATTGTTGCTCGATCGCCCTTTCGCGAATAGCCCGCACATCAGCCAAACCCATACCGTAAGCGGACAACACACCCGCATAAGGGTGAATAAATACCCGTTTCATCCCCAAAGCATCGGCGATCGCACAAGCGTGTTGGCCGCCCGCACCGCCGAAACAGCACAATGTATACTCCGAAACATCGTAACCGCGCTGAAGCGAGATTTTTTTGACAGCATTTGCCATCTTTTCCACAGCGATCGCCAAAAAACCCTCCGCCACCTGTTCCGCCGTCCTCTCGCCCCCAATTTCCCCCGCTAATTGCCCAAATTTTTGCTTTACTACGTCAGGGGCGATCGGCAAATCTCCATTCAATCCAAATACTTTCGGGAAAAAATCCGGTTGAATTTTCCCCAACATCACATTGCAATCAGTAACCGTCAAAGGGCCGCCTTTGCGATAGCAAGCAGGCCCAGGATTGGCCCCTGCAGACTCCGGCCCGACGCGGTAGCGAGCCCCGTCAAAAAAGACAATTGAACCGCCGCCGGCTGCTACAGTGTGAATTGCCATCACGGGCGATCGCAATCTCACCCCAGCAATTTCCGTCTCAAATTCGCGTTCGTATTCGCCGTTAAAATGGGCAACATCTGTCGAAGTTCCGCCCATATCAAAGGTAATAATTTTATCAAAACCTGCCTTTTTGCTCGTTTGAACTGCACCGACAATTCCCCCAGCAGGCCCGGATAAAATACTGTTTTTTCCTTGAAATTGTGCGGCGTCCACTAAGCCGCCGTTCGATTGCATAAACATTAATTGGGGGGGCGGGGAGGGCGAGGAGGATGAGGGCGGGCACGGGGAGGAGGAGGAGGGCGGGCACGGGGGCACCGCCCCTACAGATAATTGACTGGTTACTTGTTCGACGTATCGACGTAAAATCGGAGATAAATAAGCATCGACAACCGCAGTATCTCCCCGCGAAACTAATTTCATCAGCGGGCTGACTTCGTGAGATACTGAAATTTGAGTAAAGCCAATTTCTTTGGCTATTTTAGCAACTTGTTTTTCGTGTTCCGAGTAGCGGTAGCCGTGCATGAATACGATCGCACAACTGCGAATTCCCTCATCGTATGCTTGCTGCAAAGACGGGATAAAGTCGGGATTGACAGCAGTTAACTCCTCACCTTGAGCACTGTAGCGTTCGGCAACTTCAATAACTCGATCGTACAGCATCTGGGGCAAGACAATGTGACGCGCGAAAATATTCGGGCGGTTTTGATAGCCAATTCTCAGCGCATCGCCGAAACCTTTAGTAATTAACAGAATTGTGCGATCGCCCTTTCGTTCCAGCAAAGCATTTGTCGCCACCGTCGTCCCCATTTTAATCGCTTCAATTTGTGCAGCGGGTATGGGAACATCTGCAGCAATTCCCAAAATATCGCGAATTCCTTGAACTGCGGCGTCGGTGTAGCGTTCCGGGTTTTCCGACAGCAGCTTGTGAATGACTAATTTACCGTCGGGGCTGTTGGCGACAATATCGGTAAAAGTGCCACCGCGATCGATCCAAAATTGCCAGCGAGTGCGATCGTCAAAAACAGCATTCATATCATTATCCATCATAAATGTTAATCAGCCTTTTATGGGCGGGCAGGATGCCCACCCCACAATACAATTTATCTCTTGTGGAACAGGCATCTTGCCTGTTCTCGATCATAAATGTTAATCAGCCTTTTATGGGCGGGCAGGATGCCCACCCCACAATACAATTTATCTCTTGTGGAACAGGCATCTTGCCTGTTCTCGATCGAGGTACAAAATGTCAGTTCAAATAAAATTCCTATAAATGTCGAATAGCCTCAATCAATCCCTGACAAACACCAGCCAGAAAATCCAAATCCAAAGTCTCAATCCTATCGCTTTCTCGATGATAATGCGGATTTCGCATATTAGCAGTATCAGTCACCATAATAGCCGGATAAGCATTATCCCAAAAAGGAACATGATCGCTGCGGCGAGTATCAGGCACAATTACACCTCGATTCGGCACCGGCAACCACTCGCAGGGCTGACCCGATTTGCGAATTTTGCCACTCAAATTAATCAAATCGGGAACCGTCCGCAAAGTGCCAATTAAAGCAATAAAATTGCCCCTATTTGGATAAAAATATTTCAAGCCAGCGGGATAGCTTTGAGAATTAGGATTATGGTTGCAATAACCCAACATTTCCAAAGAAATCATTAACCGGATTGACTTTTGCTGTTGCTTGTATTTAGCTGCATGATGACTGCTTCCGAAACAACCGTATTCTTCCATATCGAAGGCTACTAATTGCACTGGATATTTGAGCGGCGCAGATGCGAGATCCCTTGCGATTTCCAGCAAAACAGCCACACCAGTAGCATTATCATCGGCCCCAGGTGTTCCGGGTACAGTATCGTAATGAGCACCAATTACGATCGGCTTTTCTTGCTGATTTTCTTGCTTCCCCCCCTTCGCAAGGGGGGGACTGAGGGGGGGTAAATCCAAGATAAAATTGTGATGAATTCGCCCGCGCACCGCAAAATCGTCAATTTCTACAGTTCCCCACTGTGCCAACTGTTCGCGGATGTATTGCTGGGCATAAAAATGCCCTTGGGATGCGAGGTATGGATTGCGATCGCGTACAATTTGAATCAGATGGCTGTGCAAGCGTTCTTTGAGATCCATGCAGTCTGCTACACAATGAGTACAATCAAATTATATTCTGTTTAATCTTGGAAATTATAGGAAGACCAGAAAAATGCCTTACAGCGATTTTAGTTTAGAAAAAGTCAAGCGAACTTTTGAACTAACCACTTCAGAAACAGTCGATTTATTCGGAAATGTACCCGACTTAGAATGCAGCCCACTCTTGACAGAAATTCTCCGTTATAATGTACCTTTAGCCCTTGCCAGCAACAGCGAAAAAGCGCGGTCTGAAATGATTATATCCCCAATTTTAATCGACCTCAGAAGGCAGTTAAACGAACGAATTAACTTGTTTTCGGGAATAGAGTTTGACGTGGATAGCGAAAGGGGATTAAATGGGATTTGCGATTTTATTATCAGCCATTCACCAGAAATACTATTTGTCAGCGCTCCCGTAATTACCCTTGTGGAAGCTAAAAAAGAAAATATCACCGCTGGCTTGGGACAATGCGTAGCGGAAATGTTAGCAGCTAGGATATTTAATGAACGTGCAGGCAATGAAGTTTCAACAATTTACGGGGCAGTGACAACTGGGAGTATTTGGAAATTTATGAAATTAGAAGCAAGTGTAATTAGTATCGATCTGACTGAATATTACCTCAAAGATGTGAATAAAATTTTGGGGATTTTAGCAATGGGGCTGGTTTCGCGAACAGTTGACGCTTGAGGGCGATCGGCAGTAAAATTCACTTATTTCAAAATAATTATAGAACCTCAATAAATGCGATCTGCGGACTTCCTAATTTTTTTTAATATGATTAGTTTTGGAGTTGTTACAGAGTGACTTACTGACCCGATTGTTATTGAGAATATTTTATCTGAATATTTCAATATTCCAGATGTTGAAGAGCATTGGTAATGAAGCAAGTTATTATGTCATATAATAGAAACATAGTTATCGGAGATTACCATGCAAGCATACAAACTTAGAGGTAAAATCGATGCAACTGGCAACTTGGTAGTTGTGGAACCCGTGAATATGCCACCGGGAGATGTGGAAATCATCGTTTTGCAGCTAGCTGACACGGTTAAACAAGCCAGCGCTTCAGAAAGTGCGATCGCACCTGAAACACCTAAAAAAAAGTTTAAAACTAGGGTGAAGGCATTTCAAGGTTTATTCGATCGAGATGCTGTACCGGAACCGCTGGATTTTGACGATCCAGACAAACAAGCAAAATGGGAATATTTAAAGGAGAAACATAACCTGTGAAAGTCTTGAGAGACACCAATATAATAGTAGATGTTGCGCTCGATCGAGAACCTTTCTTTGCCGAGAGCGATCGCATTTTAACTTTTGTTGAAGAAGGCCAAATTCAAGGCTATGTTTCTGCCTCAACTTTTAGTGACCTTTACTATATCATTCGCCGAGACAAAGGTCGCGATTGGACACTTGAGTTTTTGAGGCAGTTAGCTACATTTTGTCAAGTCGCAACAGTAGATAACTCTGTTATTTCAATGGCATTAACTTGCAACTTCAAAGATTTTGAAGATGCGATTCAGTACAGCACTGCTGTCATCAATCGAATTGATGCCATTGTCACCCGCAACCCGCGAGATTTTCCGGTTACTACTCCTAGGATTGTAACTCCAAATCAGTTAATTCAAGAATTAACCAATGCTCCCTAAATTTCTCAAAGCGCTAAACTTCTGATTCCAATTCGCTAACCCGCAACTGCACGGGTAATTCTACAGAATTCAACTCAGACGACTCTAACAATCCTGTTGCTTCAACTTCTGCACCCGCTTCAACGTGCCGCACTTTTCGCAATTTCTCACCCAAAGTATCCCGCTGATTAATCAAATAAATACTCACCAAAGTCAGCCCAACTCCCATCGATTGCAGCGGATTCAGCACTTCGCCCAAGAACAAATTGCCGAATAGCAAAGCAAATACAGGCGTAAGAAAGGTAAGAGAACTTAAACTTGTTAGACTGCCACTAGAAGCAAAATAAAAGAATAAACCGTAGGCGATCGCACTTCCGAACACAGTAGAATAACCTAACGCCATCCAGCCGGAAAAATCGATATTCACAAACTGTTCGGACTCAGTTGCAGCCGAAATTGCCAACAGCGGCAAACCGCCCAAAATCATGTGCCAACCAGTCGCCACCACCGGATCAACATAACGGCAAACCCAGCGCACCAAAACCGTACCCACAGCCATCGACAAAGCAGCCAACAGCATCAACCATTCTCCACCCTGAAACAACTGTTCGATACCCGCAGAAACCTGCCTGTTTTCAGGATGAAAAAGCCCCAAAATCCAGCCATCGGGCAACCCGATTAAACTGATGCCCGCAACGCCAATAACTAATCCCAACCAGCCCCAAAAACCAATTTTTTCTTGAAACAGCCACAAACACAAAATCGCCACTGCTAGCGGTTGAGAATCAATCATCACCGAACCCAAACCCGCACCGGTTCTCGCCAAACCTTCGGCTAAAAAGCCTTGAAACAAAGTAGCGTCAACCAAAGCAAACAGCGAAATCCACAGCCAAGCTTTCCAACCCTGCGGCTGCGGTTTTCCCATGAATGCCGCCGCCAGCAGCACCAACACACCCGCAGGTACTAAACGCACGAAGGCCACAAACAGCGGCGTTGTGTGCGGCATCACCCCTTTCATCGCTACCATCGCGGTTCCCCACAGGAAAAACGGCGCAATTAGCAACAGCGGGGCAAAAGGCAGTTTTGAATCGGTAAGTTTTAGCTGCATGGCGGAGACTCCAAATAATTGATGAGATTGATTCTCGTGGGGATGATGTAGTTTTGTTAAGCAATTTTTACAATTATATATTGGTGTTGGGTTAAGTGCGATCGCACAAATCTTGATCGGCCATTAGGAATAGGCAAGATGCCTGTTCCACAAAATCAAGGTGGAACAGGCATCTTGCCTGTTGCGGCAATCTGGAACAGGCAAGATGCCTGTTCCACAATCGAGAATTTTCTTGTGGAACAGGCATCTTGCCTGTTGCGGCCATTAGGAACAGGCAAGATGCCTGTTCCACAATCGAGCAATTTCTTGTGGAACAGGCATCTTGCCTGTTGCGGCAATTATGAACAGGCAAGATGCCTGTTCCACAATCAAGCAATTTCTTGTGCAACAGGCATCTTGCCTGTTGCCGCCAATCTGGAACAGGCAAGATGCCTGTTCCACAATCAAGCAATTTCTTGTGCAACAGGCATCTTGCCTGTTGCCAACAATCTGGAACAGGCAAGATGCCTGTTCCACAATCAAGCAATTTCTTGTGCAACAGGCATCTTGCCTGTTGCGAACACAAGCACAACATCTACCCCGATGAATAAGGCACACTAGAAGTTAGCTACAAAATTTCACCTTGCCTGTACACTGCCCATGATTTGGCCATTCAAGCCCCGCTACCGCAAACAAATCGCCCGTATCGAAATCACCGGAGCCATTGCCGGAGAAACCCGTAAACGAGTCCTAGAAGCTCTCAAAACCGTTGAAGAACGAAAATTTCCCGCCTTGCTGCTGCGGATAGACAGCCCCGGCGGCACTGTCGGCGATTCCCAGGAAATTTACAGCGCACTCAAGCGTCTGCGCGAAAAAGTCAAAATTGTTGCCAGTTTTGGCAATATTTCAGCTTCTGGTGGAGTTTACATCGGCATGGGAGCCGAACATATCGTTGCCAATCCCGGTACAATTACTGGCAGCATTGGCGTGATTATCCGGGGCAACAATTTAGAACGGCTGTTAGAAAAAGTAGGCGTTTCTTTTCAGGTGATTAAATCGGGGCCGTATAAAGATATCTTGGCATTCGATCGAGAATTGACCGATCCGGAACAGCAAATTCTGCAAGACTTGATCGACACCAGCTACCAGCAATTCGTGGAAACCGTTGCCGAAGCCCGGAACTTGGCTGTTGAAAAAGTCAAAAGTTTTGCCGACGGTCGGGTTTTTACCGGTCAGCAAGCCTTAGAATTGGGTTTGGTCGATCGACTGGGAACAGAAGAGGACGCTCGCCGCCTTGCCGCCGAACTCGCAGGCCTAGACCCGGAAAAAACCGAGTCTTGCACCCTAGAAAAACAAAAACCTTTCCTAAATCGCGTCTTGGGGAGTAGTCTGGATATATCCGGGCTTTCAGCTTACAATAATTTGCTGGAATTCGAGCTTTCTACTAGCGGTTTGCCGCTGTGGATGTATCGCCCGTGATTAAATAAATTAGTCATTAGTCAGGAGTCAGTAGTCATTAGTTACTGCCTGGATGATTGGGCGATTCAAATCTGTTGACCTCAAACTCCAATGTGGCGCTTTGCCCGTCATAAGCGCTTCGCGCTGGCTTCGCCTAGGAGTTCGAGCTCAAACTACACAAACGAAGTCCACTCAAGCGGGGACTGAGAAATAAAGTGGGTATTTAAGCCTAATTTAGTATGACTAATAACTAATGACTAATGACTAATGACTAATGACTAATAACAAAAATATGGAGGAAATTTGCGTGGAGTGGCAAGTGCGGGGGATTCGTGGGGCAACAACTGCTAGCGAGAATTCGGTGGCAGCAATTCGAGAAGCGGTGAAAGAATTATTAGATGAATTAGAAGCAAAAAATGATATAAATCCAGATTTAATTATTAGTGCTACGTTTTCTGCTACTCGCGATTTAGATGCTGTGTTTCCGGCCGCGATCGCCCGCGAACGTCCACACTGGTGTAATGTTCCTTTGTTGGATGTCCAGCAAATGCACGTTGAGGGTGCTTTGGAACGCTGCATTCGGTTTTTAATTCACGTCAATTGGCCGGCACATACTGAAATTTATCATCCTTATTTGCGGGGAGCTCAAAATTTGCGCCCCGATAGGAATTTAGCGGTGGCGGTGGCTGGGGAAAAATAATAGATTCACCGAAAAACGAGCCCGGCGTGCCCCTGGCTTTAGACACGGGGAGGAAGTCGGCTGCGGTTTCAACCGCCTTCAATATTTCTTTACACAAGCGATTGAAAGGTTGTATTAGAATTAAATTGCAAGTAAGAACAACCATCTACGTGAAGAAGTGTTTTATTAAGGAGAAACCCCGCTCGTTATCTCGTCTCGGCATGACCGTAGCCTGGGTAAACAAGTAATGGTGAACATGGAGCGTACCTATCTGGCGTTGTGATGGACTCCGAAAGTAAAACAAAAGTAAGCGCAATTGCAATACCCTTTGTACTGGTAGTTGTTTTGAGCGTATAGAGGTGCTTTGATAACGCCTTTGAGAGTTTTCGGATTCATTCAAGAATCCCCAGGGCTTCAGCCCTGGGGAGTATCAATTTGGGCTTGATTTAAAAGTTAACTCACCATTACAGGTGGGTTTATTTTTTACGACGGGACTTGATACAGGACAAAACCTGCCCTGGGGATATATGCTTAAAAGCTTTTATTAGAAAAAAAACCCGGTTTCTTTGAGAAGCCGGGTTTTTTGTCAATCAGACGCTTTTTTTGTGATGCAGCCTAATCCCTAAAAAGATGTCATATATAAAACTCCAAAAGTCCTTTTTCCCTTCCAATATTCCCAAAGTTTGAGGAGAACCTTTCTCATCCAACAGCGGCTTGACAGCCTCATAAGCAGGCTTGTAATTGTACCAAGGAATGGAAGGCCACAAGTGATGAATCAGATGATAATTCTGCCCCAAAATCAAGATATTTAGAATAGGACTAGGATATACTCTGGCATTTTTCCAACGATCGCGCTCGTGAAACGGACGGTGCGGCAAATAATCAAAAAATAACCCCAAGGCCAACCCCACCACCAAAGCAGGAGAAAACCAAAAATTCAGCACGTAACCTAAATGGTCGTACTGAATGGCAATATACACCACCGCTACGACAAACAAACGGCTGAGAAACCATTCCAATAATTCGTATTTCCGCCACAGTTTGCGCTTAAAAAAGAAAATCTCGTGGTAAAAAAACCTCGCAGCAATCAACCACAAAGGCCCGCCGGTCGAAACATAATGGTCTGGATCGTTATCTGGGTCATTAACGTGGGCGTGATGCTGCATATGTACCCGCGTAAACACCGGGAAAGCAAAACCCAACATCAGCGCGCTACCGTGTCCCAAAATAGCATTGATCGTGCGATCGCGATGGGCCGCATTGTGAGACGCATCGTGAATCACAGTTCCAGCCATGTGCAAAGCCAACACGTTCAGCGTAAAACAGCACCACTGCGGCCATCCCCAACACCAGAAACCCAAGTTAGAAATCACGATAATCACTACTGCACTCAAAAACAGCAGCAGTGTCGGATTGAAGTCACCGGGAGGACTCAGAAACTCTTTCGGCACTGTCAGCGGCCGTCCTGCCTCCGACATCTTTGTTAAGACTCCTTAATATTTCACACTTGCGTAGTATAAGATACAAGCCTGACAATAGTAAAGTTTTATGAAAGAACAGAGTTCGATGGCCAAAAACTAGCCTCTGCACGAGAGCATCTCAATGAAAGCCGCCCTCCGCTAGAAATTCGAGTTAGGAGTCAGGAGTCAGGAGCCAGGAGAAAAGAGGAAGAAGGAAGAAGGAAGAAGGAAGGAGCCAGAAGAAGTGTTTTTACAAATATGAGATGCTCCCCTCTGCACAAACAGGAAAGTATTGCTGTTGTACAAGGATACCAGTCCTAGATTAGCCAAAAGAGCTCAGCAGACCAAATAAAATCAATGGGTATGTCTGTATTTATGTCAAGCCTGAGAGCGGAAAAATTTGCAAAAAAGAGCGCTCCCCAAGAAAAAATTACCGATCGGTAAAAAGTCAGATATTCTATATATTGTTCAATACCTGCTTTTTTGACGACTATCAAAATTTTTAAGACTTGAGACTAGCGTCATTGCTTGTAGTGCAAAGATGAAACGTTAGCCGAAATTTAAACAAGAAATCCACCTGCCTCCCCAGAACACCGCTGATGCAATTGCCAAAAGCCCTACGCCGGACTAAAATCGTCGCCACCATTGGCCCAGCAACTTCTGACCCACAAGTGCTGCGCCAGCTTATAGAAGCAGGTGCCACAACTTTGCGACTCAACTTTTCCCACGGAACAGAAGAAGACCACCAGCGCAGCATTCGCTTAATCCGGCAAACATCCTTTGAACTCAACCAGCCGGTTGCCATCCTCCAAGACCTCCAAGGCCCGAAAATTCGTTTAGGGCGCTTTGAGACAGGCTCTATAGTTGTCAAAAACGGCGATCCTTTCATTCTCACCAGCCGCCAAGTTCCCGGCACCGAGCTCATTTCTTCCGTCACCTACGACCCCCTAGCAGACGAAGTTCCAGAGGGATCAGTGATTCTGCTTGACGACGGGAAAGTGGAAATGCTGGTGGAAAAAGTAGACCGCGCGGCGCGGGAATTGTACTGCCGCGTCGTAGTCGGCGGGCCGCTTTCCAACAACAAAGGCGTGAATTTTCCGGGAGTTTACCTGTCAATTAAAGCGCTGACTGATAAAGACCGCAAAGATTTAATGTTCGGCCTCGACCAAGGTGTCGATTGGGTGGCCCTGAGCTTTGTGCGGAATCCCCAAGATGTGCTCGAAATTAAAGAGCTGATTGCCAGTGCGGGCAAGCAAGTACCGGTGATTGCTAAGATCGAAAAGCACGAGGCGATCGAACAAATGGAGGAAATTCTCACCCTTTGCAACGGCGTGATGGTCGCCCGCGGCGATTTGGGAGTGGAACTACCCGCCGAAGACGTGCCGATTTTGCAAAAGCGCCTGATTGCTACCTCCAACCGCCTGGGCATTCCGGTAATTACCGCTACCCAGATGCTCGACAGCATGGTCAACAATCCCCGTCCCACCCGCGCCGAGATTTCCGACGTGGCAAACGCGATTCTTGACGGAACTGATGCAGTGATGCTCTCGAATGAAACTGCTGTCGGCAAGTTCCCCGTCGAAGCGGTGGCGACGATGGCGAGAATTGCGGTGCGGATGGAGAGAGAAGGAATTAAGCGGAATATTAGGAATGTAGAAGATATTGGTCGATCGATCCCCAACGGCATCAGCCAAGCAGTCAGTCAAATCTCCGAACAATTGAACGCGGCGGCGATCATGACGCTGACCAAAACCGGCGCCACAGCCCGAAATGTCTCGAAGTTCCGACCGAAAACTCCGATTTTGGCAGTTACTCCTCACGTAGACGTAGCCCGACAACTGCAATTAGTATGGGGAGTAAAACCCTTGCTGGTGCTGGATTTGCCCTCCACTGGCCAGACATTTCACTCTGCCATGACAGTCGCCCAGGAAAAAGAGTTAGTGTGCGACGGAGATTTAGTGGTGATGACCGCCGGTACTCTGCAAGGGGTTGCCGGATCGACGGATTTGATCAAAGTTGAAGTAGTGACAGCAGTTCTAGGCAAAGGCACCGGTGTCGGTTTGGGATCGGTGAGTGGCATGGCCAGGGTTGCTCGCACTGCTGCGGATGTAGGCAATTTCCACCCTGGAGAAATTTTGGTAGTGGAACACACAAGCGTCGCTTTTGTGGAGATGATTCGGAAAGCCGCAGGTGTGGTGACGGAGGAGGACAGTTTGACTTCTCATGCCGCGATTATCGGTTTGCGCTTGGGCGTGCCGGTGATGGTGGGCGTGAAGAATGCCACGCGGGTAATTCGGGACGGAACGATGTTGACGCTGGATATGCAGCGGGGTTTAGTTTATTCCGGGGCCAGAGGCGGCTCAACTGACACGGAAGTGACCGTTTAACTGTTGGTGAGCTAGGAGTTGTGGAATTTTGAATTAAATTCTACGACTCCTTGCTTTTTTCGCTATAGTTGTGCTATAATCCAAAATTGTCTGTGCCGATGTAGCTCAGGGGTAGAGTATTCGATTCGTAATCGAACGGTCGTGGGTTCAAATCCCACCATCGGCTTTGGGTTTCAGCGATTTTTTGTCTATGCTTTAGTCTATGACTGAGCTCAAACTGTGATCAAAAGGCAGTTTAACTGCTCCAAAATGCTCTCGGCAAAGTAGCCGAGAGCATTTTTGTTTGCCCTAAATCCTTGTGTAGTGGAGATTGTGAATTTTTTAAATTCATATCGTTTCCGGTTGCATCGGAATAATAAAATCGAGTCAACATTTAACACTCAACCATTGAGTTTTTCGACCCAGAGTCAACAGTCAACAGTCAACAGTCAACAGTCAACAGTCAACAGTCAACAGTCAACAGTCAATATTTTTTCTGGGAAGCATTGATCGAGAGAAGACTTGCATTCCTGACTAGAAACCTGACATCGTATTACTTTGGGGGCCGGGGGAGGCGAAAACTCAGGGGACTGAGGATTTGATTGAGAGTTCGCAGTTGTTCAGCAGTGCCCAAACAAATCAGCATATCTCCTCCTTCGATCGCAGTTTCTCCGGTAGGCCCGACAATCAAAGTCCCGCCAGCGCGCCGCACTGCTAAAACCAAGGCCCCCGATTGCGATCGCAACTTGGCATTTCTCAAAGTTTCCCCAACGTAGACACAAGTATTGGGATCGACCAAAAATTCTTCCATGTAAAAAGAACTATCGGTACCCGTCAAAACACCATCTAAAAAATCCATAACTTGAGGCCGCAAGGCCGCCGCAGCCATGCGTTTTCCCCCGGTAATGTAGGGGGATACAACGGCATCGGCGCCGCCCCGCTGCAACTTCTTTACGGCTTCTTCTGTGGTCGCACGAGCGATCGCCCGTACCTTCGGATTCAGAGTTTTCGCCGACATGACAGTGTATAAATTCTCGGCATCCGAAGGCAAAGCTGCTACTATGCAAATTGCGCGATCGATCCCCACACTCAGCAAAATTTCGTCCAAAGTCGCGTCTCCTTGGACAGCCGTGTACCCCAGCGTCAAAGCTGCCTCAACCGAATGTACTGCCGAATCTATCACCACAAAAGAGATGTTTTCGGCCTGAAATTCCAAGGCAATTTGGCGGCCAGTGCGCCCAAAACCGCAGAGAATGTAATGCCCGATCAAAGAATCTACCAATCGTCGCTGCTGCCTAATTCTTGCTCCTTCTTGAAAATATCCTTCAATCAGCGCTTCTGTAAAGCGGTTGACGATGAAACCAATCACAATCACGCCCATCAAAATCAGCCATATGGTAAACATTCGCCCGCGTTGACCGAGGGGCTGAAGTTCACCGTAGCCGACAGTTGCTAAGGTAATTACTGTCATGTAAGCGGCATCTAGCAAAGACCATCTTTCCACTTGCCAATACCAGAGAGTACCCGTGCAAAAAATGCCGCCAAGGGCGAGGACTCCGTTTCTTAAGTCTTTTTGCAGGCGCTGATACTTTTGCTCTAAAGTTGAATACACCGATCTGGCTGACCTATTACCTATTAGCTGCTACCAAATTAAACCATATCAGCCCTAGACGCAGGGGCGGTCAAAAAGCCAGTTTATGCCTAGATACTTTGCTACCAAACTCAACATTTTGACTTTTAACCCGGTTTTTTTTGCGTGAGTTCCGACTGAGTTCCAATCCCGTCGCAGAGGTGGCGATTGCTTTGATTTGCGATCGGATTTGTCTGAAAATAATTGCGGGCTCCCTCGCAACCCTGCAGCAACAAATCGTCAAGATTAAAATTCCACAGCATCACCGTACCGTCAGCACTAGCACTAGCGATCGCTTTGCCGTCTGGACTAAAACTCGCACTCCAAACAGCATCCTTGTTACCTTTTAAAGTTTTGAGCAATGTACCGTCAATGTTCCACACCCTCACCATTTTGTCTGTGCTTGCAGATAGCAACATTTGACTGTCGGGACTAAAGCTGATATTTGTCAATCCACTTGTATGCTTGAAAATACTTAGCGGTGTGCCGTCTTTGCTCCAAATTCTCGCAGTTCCCCCAGCACTTGCAGTCGCCAGCATTGCTCCGTTTGGACTGAAAGCTATACTCATAATTTTATCACTTTCCATTTGTAAAGTTCGGAGCAATTTGATATCGGTGCTGGCTTCGATTGACTGCTGTTTTTGCAACTTGTCCGCAACGTTTCTCAAACTCCAAAGTTTAACAGTGCCATCATTACCAGCCGCAGCAATTATCTGACCGTCTGGGCTAAAAGTCGCGCTGGTTATCCAACCTCGCTCCACTTGAAAAGTTGACAATTCTTCACCGCTGATTTTCCAGAGTTTAACAGTTCCATCGGCACTGGCAGAAGCAATAATATTACCATCTGGGTTCAAAGAGACGCTTGTTATTTGAGCGCTATGTCCTTTTAAATTGTGGATCAATTTGCCATTTTTTTGCCAAATCTTGAGTGTTTTATCGTCGCTTGCTGAGACAACTATCTGACCGCTAGGACTGAAAATTGCCATCCTAACTTTATCAGTATGCCCTGTCAAAGTTGCTTGCAAAGTGCCATTATTTTGCCAAATTTTGATATAATTATCATCGGTAGCAGTCACAATTGTTTGACTGTCGGGACTGAAACTCGCGAAAGCAAGGGTACTGGCTTGACTCTGCAAGCGGCGGCGTTCCCGAAAGTTGTAAACGGCCTGTTCGAGGGCGATCGCCACTCGCATCTGAATATCTGAACTCACTCCGAGCGATCCTTTCATTTCTGTAACAGCTCTAATGCTTTCTAGCAAAGCTTCCTCTTTTTTATCGGCCGCCAAGAGCGTTTCTGATAGTAGACTGAGAGTGAGAATTTTGTTGTTTCTTTCTTCGATTGATGGTTTAATCCAAAAGGCTGCTATCAGAATTAATATCAGTATTCCTGCTGCTCCTGTAAGTGTCTGCACTCTCAGTTGGTGCTCGCGCCAAAGTTTAACTGCAATCAATTTTTTCTGCTTTTGTGCTTCGCTTAGTTCCTCTAGTAACTTTTTTTCGCGGCGCAGTTGTTCAATTTCCGTTTGAGTTTGTTTTTCGCGATCGCGCAATTTGGCAAATTCCGCTTCTTGACTCGCACCTAAAAATTGATAATCTTGGGTGCTCAAGCTTTTATTTGCCGCCCACTGTCGAGCATCTTCCAGTGCTTGACCGCGCAACAAGCGAGATTCGTCTTGACAATTTGTAGCTATCCATGCTGTTAGGGATTCAGCATAGGGGCGCAAGTCGCAGAGCGCTTTTTCTACCCAGTCATGGCTGAATATAGCTGCGTAAATGCGGTTGGATACGGTTAATTTTCCGGCTCGTTTTACTACTAATCCGCTCAGCCGCAATTCTGTTTGTTCGGGAGTATCATCCGCCCATATTCCCCCTACCAGGGCGGGCACGGGGGCACCGCCCCTACAATCGGGGGGTTCTGAAAGTGGCAATATTTTTTGATATAGTCCTAATAACCTACTGGCGCGGTGCGGACTTCTCAGAAGGCGATCGCGAATTGTTTTGATGTGTACCGGTTCATCGGATGACTCCCAATTATCAATAATATGAGATTGCACTATATCGCTAATTAATAATTGATTTGTAGTAAAATTTTCCGTTCTGCTTTCATCGGTTGAATCTGATATAATAGAAGCAGAAGCTAAGCTTTTTACATGGTGCAAAATCAGCTTGCAAAGCTTTTGAGTCAGAAATGGCTGCCCTCCAGTCCAGTCCAAAATCTCTTTTAAAACCTCTTGAGGATTGTCTACTTTTCCCTCAAAACCCTTTGCTAAAGGCAGAGCTTCCTGTAACTTAAAACCGTGCAATTCAATAGGTAAACCGATATTAAAGGGCGTGCGAGTTGCATCGCTAATTAAATCCGATGGCGTAGCTACTCCCAGCAAAGCAAATGTAATGCGCTGGTATTCTGAATTGTGAGCGCGTTTATTGTAGCAACATCTAATTAATGCAAAGAAATCGTCTAGCGGTTCTTGGAAACTCAGAACGCTATCAATTTCATCAATAAAAATGACCAGGTTTTGAGAAATTTTGACCAGCAGCAATTCTTCAATTAACTCTCCTAAGCGCTGCACCGGCGACATCAACTCTCTCTCCCGCCACCAAGCCATAAACTCGACTGGGTTAAACAGGTTGAAACTGCACAAGAGTTTGTAAGCGACGCCGCCGTACCACTTATCTAGAGAGACTTGCTGGTTGCCAATGTCCGAAAGGTCGATCGTAGCACAGGCAATGCCATCAGCCGAGAGCTTTTGTACAGTTCGCACTAGCAAACTGGATTTGCCCATTTGTCGGGAATTGAGCACGTAACAAAACTCTCCGGCTTTGAGAGCTTGATAAAGTTCTGAGTCAGCTTGTCGCACTACATAAGTAGGTGCATTTTGCGGGAGACTGCCGCCGATTTGATATTGGTAATCGACTGTCATGATCTAGCCTCTAGTGATAACTTTGTCTCAGTTCTATGGTGCCTGTAGCACAAGCAATTTTACCATTTTGATAAGTTGGTTCTGGTGGTTTAATTGTACCAGCATAATCAGCTCCGCACAATATAGATGTGGTCGTTTTTTTATTTTTAGAAGCATTTGACTCACCTTTGGGAGCAGGAATTACAAAAACTCCACCGACACAGCTTTTAAGATTTTTATGCTTTGAGACTCCATAATTAAATGTTGCTTTTTTTGTTGTATGGTGGGAATATTTGTAATTTTCTGTGTCTGTTTTAATAATGCGAATTTTTAAAGCCTTAACAGAAGTGCTAAAAACACTTTTTTCGGCAAAATACGCTTGCTGACGTTTGTTAATTAAGCTAATATAATCTCTGGGTTCCCATTGCTTGTTGTTCCTAAGCTTAACCTGAAAGGATGGCACAGCTACCGAAGCTAATACTCCAATCACCACTAAACATCCAGCAACATTTGATGCAAGGCTAGCTGATTTAGAATTTCGTTGACTCATTGTTTTGTACCCTCTCTGTTTGTTGTAAGAACTTTAGTTCGGTAAATCTCAATTGAATGCCGATTTGATATTGGTAATCGACTGTCGTTATATTGCCTCTAGTCATAAGTTTGTCTCAGTTCTATGGTGCCTGTAGCACAAGCAATTTTACCATTTTGATAAGTTGGTTCTGGTGGTTTAATTGTACCAGCAGAATCAGCTCGGCACAATATAGATGTGGTTGTTATTGGATTTTTAGAAGAATATGACTCAACTTTTGTAGCAGGAATTACAAAGACTCCCCCGACATAGCTTTTAAGGTCTTTTTGCTTTGAAACTCCATAATTAAATGTTGCTTTTTTTGTTGTATGGTGGGAATATTTGTAATTTTCTGTCTCGGTTTTAATAATGCGAATTTTTAAAGCCTTAACAGAAGTGCTAAAAACACTTTTTTCGGCAAAATACGCTTGCTGACGTTTGTTGATTAAGCTAATATAATCTTTGGGCTCCGATTGCTTGTTGATCCTAAGCTTAGCCTGAAAGGATGGCAGAGCTACCGAAGCTAATACTCCAATCAACATTAAAAACACTAAGTATCCACCAACATTCGATGCCAGGCTAGCTAATTTAGAACTTTGTTGACTCATAGTTTTGTATCCTCCCTGTTTGTAGTAAAGAATTTAGTCAGGTAAATCTCAATTAAAAGCCGATTTAATCTTGTAATCGACTGTCATTATATTGCGTATAGTTAGTTTGGTGAGACCATTGGTCTTGTGCCTTTACCGCAAGCAGTTTTACCATTTTCATAGGTGGGTTCCGCTGGTTGAATGCTACCGGGAAAATCAGCTTCGCAGAATATAAACGTTGTAGTTATTTCCTCTTTAGTAGCATTGGGAACAAAGTTTTTTTGCGGAACAATAAAAACACCGCCGACATAACTTTTTAAGTCGTTTTCCTTGGCTACTGCATAATTAAATGCTGCTTTCTTAGTGGCACGAATTGAATACTTGAAATGTGTTGTCTCTGTTTGAATGCCCATTCCCAAAGCCTTAACAGAACTGGAAAAAGCATTTTTTTCTGCAAAATAGGCTTGCTGACCTCGGTTCACTGAGCTAACATACTCTTGCGCTTGAAATGTCATATACGATGTCATATACTTATCATGCGCGCTATCACCTAGAAATGATGGCAGAGCGATCGCGCTAATTACTGCCATGCCCATTAAAAGCAATAAGCATCCGCAACCGTTAGGTGAAATGCTAGCTGATTTAGAATCTTGTTGGCTCATAGTTTTGTATCCTCCCTGTTTGTAGTAAAGACTTTAGTTCGGTAAATCTCAATTGAATGCCGATTTGATATTGGTAATCGACTGTCATTATATTGCGTATAGTTAGATTATCTGGTCACTTGTCTTGTGCCTTGCCCACAAGCAAGTTTACCATTTTCATAGGTGGGCTCCGCTGGTTTAATTGGACCGAGAGAATCAGCTTGGCAGAATATGGATATTGTTGTTATTTTTCCATCTTTAGCAGCATTTGGTTCAACTTTTTTAACAGGAAGTAGAAAGACACCGCCGACATAACTCTTAAGTTGTGGTTGCTTGGAGACTCCATAATTAAAAGCAGTTTGCTTTGTGGCGCGAACTGAATACTTGTAATTTTTTGTCTCCGTTTTGATCCCAATTTCCAAAGCATTAACAGAAGTGGCAAAAGCACTTTTTTCAGCAAAGTGAGCTTGCTGCGCCTTGTTCATTGAGCTAACATACTGTTTTGCTTCCGACTGCTTGCTTCTATTGGTATTAGTGAGATAAAATGGCAGAGCTATCCCATTCATTACTCCAATACCGATTATAAGTGATAAGCATCCGCAACCGCGATAAGCTGCATTGCGAACAATTGATTCTTGATTTCTAGTCATGGTGTTGTCTCCTTAAATGGTATATACAATGCGAATTAAAGTCGGCGAGGCAGAGCCTCTGGATCTGCGTTACCAGGCAGAGCCTGGTAACGAGGAAAAGGAGGAAATACTAATCTCTAAGCTCGCAGCTTTTGTACTTCTTTCCGGTCAATGGATGTGGGCTGAATCACTTTACTGCCGATCGCAAAATCGCGCAATTCCACTCTCGTAAACTTCACACCCCAAGGATCTGTCGTTGTATCCAACTCCTCGACTAAAGCATTATTAATCTCATGTCGAGCCGTGTAGAGTTCCTCAACAGATAATTTAGCAAGGTGAGTCCGAATTGAAAGAATCAGCATATTTAACATCGCTTCCTTGAGATTCTGCACTTTGTAGGAAGCTTTTTCTAAGTCAATGATTCGCCAGTACACAATAAAATCAACGGTGACGGAAACGCGATCGCGCGTTGTGCATTCTTGCGGTGGCAATTTTAAAATTTGCTCGCGCAGAGTTTGTTTATAAGCCACTGTTTCGACGAAGGGAATCAAAAAAGTCAAACCCGGTTCGAGTTTCTTGCGATCGTACTTTCCGAAAATTTCAACTAAAGCCTCATCTCCTTGACGGACGATTTTGACACTGCTGGCTAAGGATACTCCGGTGATGGCAAGCAATACCGTCAAAAAATAGTGATACATAGTGAATCTCCTGGTAAATAGTTGACAGTTGATAGTTGACAGTTGACAGTTGGTAGTGATTTATTAGTCTCTTAGAGAGGGACTTTGTTTGGCAAGAAGCGATTTCTATCGCCGAGTCATAAAAGAGCTAACTGAGATTTAGCTGTTGATGTGAATTAATCTGTCAGGTACAACAATCAGCGTGTTTCCTTCGCGGCGCAAAACATAAACTTTTTGTCGGGGTGCGATCGCCCCTTGGGAATCTTCATTGCGGGCTTTCCACGAAGCCCCTTCATAAATCACCATTCCGGTTTCTCCGGGGAAAATTTCGGAGATAGTTGTCGCTTCCGTGGCTTCGGGAATGACAAACTTTTTGCGAACAATAAAAATCGGTCTAATCCAGATGCTCAGCGCGAGGGCTATCCCCATCCAGTAGAAGATTTGCCAGTCAAAATCTTCATACATTATGTTCGCCCAACTAAACTCAAATGCTACAGAACCTCTCCACAAAATAAATGATTCAATTACAGCCGAAGCTCCCATCATTAGCAGGTAAAATCTGTATTTTTGGGGCTGAGTTTTGATGATTAATAGCTCCATCGCACTAAGCACAACTCCGAGCAGTAACCAGAATAGGGGCGGGGTGAAGGCGAAACCTGGTTGATTAGTGGCTGACGCCAGCGACCAAATTAGGATAGAATACACAATGCTTTTACCTCGTTTTGATGGGATTCAACCTTGTTATTTCTAATCTAATCAGGTGGCTATTTGAGTTGGCGACTGAGTTATTTGAAAATTCATCGACTTTTCATCGACTTTTCATCGACTTTAGGGGCGGTTGGCATTTATGATGGTTTCAGTGTTTTGATTGTGATAAGCAATGCCACGATCGCTAAGGGTGCGCGAAGAGTGCATTCGCGCAGTTAAATCCTGTCTCCTGAGAAATGGCTTCCCCAGTCAGAAAATCCTGGCTGAGGATTTAGGGATGGCCCAATCTACAGTCAGCCATTTTCTGAATGGCAAACCTGTGGATTATGCCAATTTCATCGAAATTTGTCGCGGATTGGGGCAGGAATGGCGCGATATAGCCGATTTTGAGGCGAATTCAGAGCCAGAGGAGGTACTGCTGGAGAGGGCAAAAGTGGCGATCGCCCGTTGGCGAAGCCCTCGAAGAGGATCGACCTCACACAATACGCTTTCCCAGCAGTTACACCAAGCTTTGAGTGCGGGAGGCCACGAAGTCTTTTTTATTAACAACAGCAGCGACTCCGCCTCATATTTAAAGCGTTGCGATTATTTGCTGTTGCTGATTTCCGAAGAATCGGCCGCTAGCGAAATGATATTGGAACAAGTGCAGCTAGCCAAGGAATTGCACAATCTAACTGCTCATAAACCCGCAATTTTACCGATTTTATTTGAATTAAATACACCGCTTTCTTTTGATTTACTGAGCTATTTAGCAGGAATTCAGCCCTGGCTGTGGCGCGGTGTTGGCGACTCATTTAAGTTAATATCACAAATTTTAACCATTATCAAAGAAGGTCGCAAATCGTTAACTGCCGACCATGAATTGGCTGTAGAATGGAAAGTAATTACTAGCACCAAACAGTCAATAATTCAACCCCTGCCAGCAGCGCCGCCAGAATTGCCGGGAGGACAAGTTGAACTCACTTCTTGTTTTTATATCGATCGCCCTCCGATCGAATCCCGCTGTTACGAGACGATCGCCCAACCGGGAGCCCTGATCCGTATAAAAGCACCCAGACAAATGGGAAAAACTTCCTTGATGGCGAGGATTTTGCATCATGCAGAACAGCAAGGTTCTCGCACAGTAGCGCTGAGTTTTCAGCTAGCCAATAGGAAAATATTCGCTAATTCAGATACATTTTTGCAGTGGTTTTGTGCTAGCATCGGTCAAGAGTTAGGAATGCTGGAGCAGTTGCCCAAGTGTTGGGAATTAGCCGATTTGATTGGCAGCAATCAGTGCTGCAAGGCTTATTTTGAACAGTATTTGCTTTCAGAATCCTCAAAACCTCTGACGTTAGGCTTGGATGAGAGCGATCGCCTGTTTGAATCACCGGAAATTGCCGATGACTTTTTTGGGTTATTGCGAGCTTTACACGAAGAAGCAAAACGGCGAGATATTTGGAAAAAGTTTCGTTTGATTGTGGTGCATTCGACAGAAGTTTATATCCCGCTGGATGTGAATAAATCGCCGTTTAATGTGGGTTTACCGATTGAATTGCCAGAGTTTAATTCCCAGCAAATGCAAGATTTAGCAAAGCGGCACGGATTGAATTGGAGTGGGAATGAAGTTGCAGAATTGATGGGGTTAGTGGGCGGAAATCCTTATTTAGTGCGGCTAGGAATGTATCATATTTCGCGTCAAGATGTGACTTTAGATCGGTTAGTGAAAGAATCTGCAACTGAAGCGGGAATTTACAGCGATCATTTGCGGCGACATTTATGGAATTTAGAGAAATATTCGGAATTAATGGAGGCGATGAGAGAGATTGTTAGTGTTCCGCAGCCAGTTAGATTGAGGTCAGAATTGGGGTTTAAGTTAAATAGTATGGGGTTGGTGAAATTGGATGGAAATCATTGCATTCCGAGATGTCGGTTGTATCAGGAGTATTTTGGCGATCGGCTATAAGCCCAGAGAAACCGGGTTTCTGAGGAAAAATCTCAGGTTGATTGCCAAGTCTTGGCCAGAAACCCGGTTTCTAACCCTGGGATAACGCCAGAGAAACCGGGTTTCTGAGGAAAAATCTCAGGTTGATTGCCCAGTTTTGGCCAGAAACCCGGTTTCTGTCACAGGTGTGTGTTGCGTAAGTCCCAGAAAAGTCGATGAGAAGTCGATTAAAACTCACTCAAGTTCTCAAATAGCCACGTGATTTAATAAAAATAGAGTAGAAGCAAGGCGCAGTAGGCGAGGTTTGCACAAGCCCCACCGCACTCAATGGACTAGATGAAAACGACGCTAAAAATAACTTGCTTATTTTTCTTGGCATCGACTGTTAGATTAGGCGATATTAGACAAGCTACGCGTGCACTCGCTGTTTGACTCTAGAATCCCCATGTGTTTACGCTGGGGAGTATGTCAATCACTTGAAAACTACTCTGCTAACACATTTGGACAACTACCATGCAGCTTAAAAAAAATCCTCAACTCGATGCACTCAACAAACAAGCAGTATCGAGAACAACCATGCAGCTTAAGACAAACCCTCAACTCGATGCACTCGATAAAAAAGCGGAATCTTCAGAAAAAAACATTCTCCCTGACAAAAAACGTAAATCATGGGTAGGAACTTTACTGAGAATCACTTTTATTTACTTTCCTCTGGGCAGCATAATAGTTGGTGCGATCGCCCTCCCTTCTGTTGTCGGTTGTGGTGGCAAGGCGAAGCTATCAGAAGCTAAACAATATGTTAGCGCAATGAACAAAGGTCAACAAGCAATATACGCCGAGGATGGCGCATTTTCCAATTCCGTTAATGCCCTAGGCCTCGGCATTAAAACTCAGACAACCAACTATAACTATTCAACCATATCTACCAAAAATTCTGCGTTTAGTTATGCTGTAGCCCGCAGCAATAATCTTCGTAGCTATGTCGGGGCTGTATTTTTAGTACCTGTTTCCCAAGCAGCTAACAAAGGGAAGACTACTGTATCCATTCTGTGTGGAGCAAATTCTCCTGGAAATACCCAACCGTCTGCTCCTATCCTTCAGAATGGTAATCCTGTCTGCGCTGCTGGTAGTAGCGACGTGCTTAAGTAAATATCGACATTAATGAGAATCTCATGTTACCTGAACTTGTCAAAGGCTTCGTCGTCTTAGCTTGCATCTTCATTCCCCTCGAAAGAATCTTTTCCTTGCACAAGCAAAAGATATTTCGTTTCGGATGGGAAACCGATGCCACATATTTTTTTACAGGTCACTTTATTGGTAGATTAGGCGCTATTGTTGTGACTGTAATTTTGTCGCTGATGACTAATTTACTCAACCCGGAATTGCAAAGCAAAGTAGCCTCTCAACCTGTCTGGTTGCAGTTGGCAGAAGCAGTTATAGTTTCAGATATGGCATATTATATCGCTCACAGACTACTGCATGAAGTACCCTGGCTTTGGCAATTCCATGCAGTCCATCACAGCATTGAACATATGGACTGGTTAGCAGCAGTGCGGGTGCATCCCTGCGAGCAACTGTTTACTCAGATTTGTAAAATTATGCCTCTTTACTGCTTGGGATTTACCAAGGAGAGTTTGGTGGTTTATGCTCTTTATTCGGCCGCGATCGCTTTCTTAATTCATTCTAATATTAAATTAAAATTTGGCATCCTAAAATGGTTCGTAGCAACCCCACAATTTCATCACTGGCATCACAGTAAAATTCCCGGAATAAACAACAAAAATTTTGCTGTTCAGTTGCCACTGTTAGATTTGCTATTTGGCACTATCTATATGCCAGCAAAAAAAATGCCTCATAAATATGGAATCTCTGATTCTATACCTGCTGGATATGTCGGACAAATTTTCTATCCATTTTCAAGGATGATGAAAAATGCTAGATGAAAATGCAAAACCAGGTATTAATCGCTATTCTCGCTTTTTGCTGGCAATTATGGGTTTTGGCTTGACGAGTGTTGCTTCTCTGAGTGCAGTTGCCCTATTTCATCACATGGATATCCTAACTTTTATCGCCAGTTTAAATACGAAACAAGTAAGTGTTGCCCAATTGCAGCAGGGTAAGTTGAAACCAGTGATTTTGATCGATGTGCGATCGCCCGAAGAATACGCCGAAGATCGCATCGATGAAAGTCCGCTGGTTCCCCTAACTGATATTGAGTTAGGGTTCGGTGTCAAGCAGGTGCAATCCATTGTCAAAGCAAGGGTTAAATCCGATCGACCTCAGCCGATAATTGTACTTTATTGTGCCAGAGGAGGGCGATCTGTTAAAGCATACAAACAGTTGGAAAAAATCGCTCGGTATTCCCAAGAATCTGGAGGAAATGAGACTAATAAGATTAAGGATATTAGCCTGAATGTTGTTGTCCTTTCAGGCGGTATCAAAGCGTGGCGGGAAGCAGTGCCGGCTGCAAAAGATGCCCAGATATTAGCTCCAATTACTTTGCGGAGTTTGATAAAGTCTCCCTCAGTCACCCTGCTTTCGGAATGAATCGGGGCCGTTGTGACCAAATTGATTTCTATCAAATCTCTATCAATGGAAGGGTGTATACGGCTGACAGATTCGCTATCTTGAAAGTAATTAGCCAGAATCCTCAGCAATCTGCAACGGTTGGCTGTTTGGGCAGGCAGCACAATAATCAAAGTCATAACATAAGTTGATTCCATGCAAAACACGGCAGATTTACTCCCCAAAATAGACTCGCCGAGTCTTCCCAAAAAGCAACCCCCACCCCCAAATTACGAAGCAGCCGATCGACAATTTGTCAATTTGCTAGAAGTCGAGGATTTAGACAAGACGGTGGCGGCAAAACCGTTACTTGTCAGCGATTTTGAAAGCGCGATCGCCTATGCAATTCAAGCAGCTTATCAACAGGAACCGGGCGATGAGGCCGCTCACCGCTTCTTGCAGCGCGTACTTTACCGCATCAACCGCCTCAACTTGTTTTGGTACGATGATTTGCGCCGCTACAATAATGAGCGATCGCACTATTTGCGTTCTGTGCGCGATCGCATTGAGGAACCTTGGCAGCAGTGGGACATCGCGCAAATCGACGTTGCAGCGCTGCAAAAATTGCCGGATGTCAAGCAAGCCCTGCGCGATCGCGCGGCCGCCGATGTCGATCCTCCGCTAACTGAGATCGATCGCTATTTGCGCGAACACATGACTGAAGAGGGATACAAACACCTGCTGGCGATCGCCTCCTTCGACGGTTTAGTGGAAGCCAGCCGTGTTTCTCGCATCATCGGCGGTGCCGGCAACGAAATTCAGTGTACCCTTACGCGAGTGCTGATCGAAGAATACGGTGGCGGTCGCCTCCCCCGCAAGCATTCGACCTTTTTTGCTCAAATGCTGGCTGAATTCGATATGAGTACGGAACCGGAAGCGTACTTCGATTTAGTGCCTTGGGAAGTGCTCGCAAGCATTAATCACAACTTTCTGCTGACGGAACGCAAGCGCCATTTTCTGCGCTACAACGGCGGACTCACTTATTTTGAGGTGGCGGGGCCCGTCGCTTACCGCAATTATCTAGCCGCCGCCCAGCGTTTGGGCCTCTCGCAGGCTGCGATGGGTTATTGGGAACTGCACATCAAAGAAGATGAGCGTCACGGCCGCTGGATGTTGGATGAAGTGGCGATCCCGCTGGTTGATAGATACCCGCAGGAGGCTTGGGAGCTGGTGTTGGGGTACGATCAGGAGAAGTCGATCGGCGATCGGGCTGGGGCTGCTGTAGTGCGATCGATCCAAGCTGCAGAACACAATTAACAGCTATATCCTAGGGTACGTCAGAGACTGATGCACCCTAGATATTGCAACGTTCTCAATAATCCTTTTAGGAACAGGCAAGATGCCTGTTCCACAAGAAATACACTCTTTGTGGAACAGGCATCTTGCCTGTTGCTGACAATGGTAGAACAGGCAAGATGCCTGTTCCACAAGAAATACAATCTTTGTGGAACAGGCATCTTGCCTGTTGCTGACAATGGTGGAACAGGCATCTTGCACCTACCAGCGCTGTATTTTAAAATGCTGTCATTAACTGAATGAGCTCGATCGACAAATCTCTTTGCGACTTTTGGTGCTTCTTAAACAAAACTCCAGCCAGCAGATAGATGTTTTCCGAATAAAAAGCCATTCCCTGTTCTCTGAGACTGGCGATCGCGCTTTTCACCTTGGGTTCCGAACTATAATAGCCAAAAGTTAAAGGTGCAATTTCAAAATTCGCAACCGAGTAGCCTCGATCCAAGGCATAATCGATCAAACCCACAGGATTAGAATAGCTAGAAACCATCAGCAAAACTTCGTCACTGCCCAGAGATAAAAGTTTCTTAGCAATTGTCGAACCATCGCTCCCGCCGTGCAACAGCGGCTGGTAAATATTATCATCCACCGCCGGCAAGTAAGGCGGATTTGAGATGACACAATCCGCCGACTCGTATAAAGGCGAATCAAAAAAAGAGCAATTGTTGACGGTGTATTTTTCGCTCACTTGATATTCTTTAATTTGAGACTGAGCAATTTTCCAAGCTACATTATTTAGCTCAAATCCCTGTATTTTCCCATCAAAATCACTTCTCAGCAAAGACTTAATAACTGGACTTCCCTCTCCTGAACCAAACTCTACGATAAGTCGAGAATTGTCACTAGCATTTAACACTAAACTTTCCAAGCAGTGCGCGTAAAAATCCGATTCTTCCGGGCAGTGGAATACCTGTTTCAGAGGATGGGATGAAGTGAGCATAAATTCTGTAACAAAGTTTACTTTCTTTTTAAAGTATCGAATAAGTAATATTCCAGCCATCTGTCGCAAGAGCTATTTTATCAACTTGTGCAATCTATCTATTCCAGTTTTACCGGGTGCGAGCGAATAACTATTACTGCAGGCAGATTATCAAATTAACTAGATTAATCCGATTGACAGATTGCAATTAGAGCGATTGCTGGTGAGATAGTACCTAAGCAAATAATTGTAAATCTTAATAGTGTCAGATATGACCTTTTTTAATTATTCAGTTCCCCCTCTGCGCCGGAAACAGCTTAACATCGAGCTTCAGGATTTAGAAGGGCTTTGGCAGGTTCAGTTTCCCCTTGGCAAAGCTCGATTTTATTCACAATTTTATACTTGTCTCGATCGTACTTGCTTGCTGTGGAGCTTGCTGTTAATACCCATTTTCGGCACAGCACAATTTTTTTCGGTGAGTTGGATGCTGCAAGCAGGTTTGTGGTCAGTCCTCAGCCTCGTAGGTACAGCAGCAATGGTAAGCATGACATACTCTTGGGTCAAAATAGAACGCCTGATTTGGGTGCTTTACGGTTGGGTAATACTGATGTTATTAGGATTGCTGCTGACCGATTTAGCAATTTTTCTCAGTTGGGGGAAAGTGTTGGCGAATCTCTGTCCCCTGTGGTTGGGAATGAGCGGAATAGGGTATTTGGGGACGGGATTTGCAGTGCGATCGCGCGCGCTTTTAGCAGCAAGTTTATTTCACCTGTTGGGGATTTTGATTTTGCCTTACACGGGCGGTTGGTCTTTCCTATTTACGGGAGCCGTAATGGTATTTAGCTTGCTCGTTTTAGCCGAATTGCAATGGGATATGCGCCAGCCTATTAACAGGCTCGATTAACTTGTGTACCACCGCGATTCCAACAGCTATCAACGTCAAGCATTAACCACAAGTGATGAGTAGATTGCTAATGACTCATGATATCATGCCCGCTAGAATAACGTCACTACAATTGGTTGGTAGTGAGAATTCTTCGTTCTCCAAATCAAAATTTGAGGAATGAAGGCCTCACTACACAGCGGATAGGGGTTATGTTAGCGGACACGATATTACTAATGCCTGATAACTAATTGCCACCAGACTGTACAGATTTGCGGGTTTGGTTAGTATCGTCGCCCTTGTGATGCCACGTACCACCTTCTTGAACATATTCAGATTTTACACTGTTCCAAGCAACGCTAGTAGCACCATCTGCGCTCATTCCATCTTCGCTAGCGCTCTTAAAAGCCGCCTGAAAAATTTGTTTAGCTCCTTGGGGGAGTTCTTGTGCTTCCGAAGGTAAGGTGTCAAATTGTTGTTCTGGCATAATGACCTCTAATTATTAAACACAAAGTAAATCTTATATACTAGAAGCCACTACTTTCCTCTCTCTAAAAGCAAGTTTTCAACCGCATTTTTCTCATTCCTAGGACAGATGTAATATTAAATTTATTCTGAGCGGCTAAGGCCATTGACTTGCCGTTGCAGGTTCAGCCGTATTTGGGTAATTTATTTTATGAAACAGCCATTAATCTGAGATCGGCTTTTTCACTTGCAAATTTAGAAAAAGCGATGAACATTACATAGCCAATTCGGGCAATAATTCGATACAGCATACTTGATGTCTGCTTGTGAAATGTGTTATGGAATAAGCGCTATCTGGCATAGTTTTGGCTTTACTATAGGAGAGTTTAGCCGATCGCACTCACAAGCAATTCTGACGACTGCGCCGCCGCTGGTTAATTTAATCTCGCGCGGGCCAGACTCGGATAGCCCTCAGTTCGCCTTACTGTTTTAGGCTAGTCAAAATCCAGTCCAAAGCCTTGCTGTTTCGGGGTTGTAGGTGTTCTGGCGACTCAGAGCGAGCGATCTGGCGTTTTGAGATAATTTAGTTTCGGGGAAAGTTTGAACGGTATTCTGCCAGTGCCCAAATTGCCAGCAGCAAGTTAAGGAAAAATAGCGATCAAAAAATTTTTAAACTAACTCATCTGGCGGAGTGCTAAGCCAAAATTGATGGTGATAAAATCAATAATTTCTGGCTCAAAGCACCTGCTGCCGGGGAAAATTTATAGGAAGAAGCGGCCGCTTGTCTCAGAAACCGGGTTGATGCTTATATGTCTCGTTACTCAACCCAAAATTTTTCATATCAACCCGCTTTTTATCCCCCGTACACAAATTTTTATAGAGCTAGTCTGCCGCTCAATCAAATTTCATCCACCACCTGAAATAAAAAGCCATTTTGTCAAATATTCCTAAAGATGAATGGCGAAGTTGAAGCATAAGTAATAGCTTATAAACTGTTAACGTAGCGGTGTAATTAATCAGGGAAAAATCATCGAGGGAACGGGACTAAATTTGCCCCCTTACCTTCATTATTCCGCAGCAAAGGTTATAAAATTTGCACGTTACGCTGTCAAGTTGACCCGGCGGTTTTGGCATCACAAGCGATCGCAGCACTCTATGCAAAAGCAAGCATTACCATGAAATCTTCTAAATTGTTGAAAGTTGTTTTAGCAAGCGCTTGTACTTTAGGTTTAGCAACGGTTTCCTTAGCAGTGCCTGCTTCAGCCCAGTCGGGCGGTACGGGCGGCGGTGCTGGCGGCGGTACAAGCGGTACAAGCGGTACGACTGGTACGGGTACGGGCACAAGCGGTACGGGCACAAGCGGTACGACTGGCACAAGCGGTACAACTGATACCACAGGCGCCGGTACAAGCGGTACGACTGGTACGGGTACGGGTACAAGCGGTACGGGCACAAGCGGTACGGGCACAAGCGGTACGGGCACAAGCGGTACAAGCGGTACAACGGGTACGACTGGCACCGATACAACGGGTACAACGGGTACAACGGGTACAAGCGGTACAACGGGTACAAGCGGTACAACGGGTACAAGCGGTACAACGGGTACAAGCGGTACAACGGGTACAACGGGTACAAGCGGTACAACGGGTACAAGCGGTACGAGTGGCACAAGCGGTACAACGGGCACAAGCGGTACAACTGGTACAAGCGGTACGAGTGGCACAAGCGGTACAACGGGCACAAGCGGTACAACGGGTACGAGTGGCACCGGTACAAGCGGTACAACCGATACGACTGGCACCGGCACAAGCGGTACAACGGGTACGAGTGGCACCGGTACAAGCGGTACAACCGATACGACTGGCACCGGTACAAGCGGTACAACGGGTACGAGTGGCACCGGTACAAGCGGTACAACCGATACGACTGGCACCGGTACAAGCGGTACAACGGGTACGAGTGGCACCGGTACAAGCGGTACAACTGGTACGACTGGCACGGGTACAACGGGTACAACTGGTACAACCGGTACAACCGGTACCACATCGACGCCGGCTGATACTAATTCTGGAGTTTTGAGTGCTCGGCGCGATAGCCCCAACAATTTCGGGTGGCTGGGTGCCTTGGGCGCGTTTGGTTTGATCAACTTGTTTCGGAAAGGCAGTACACCCTCCCATCGGTAGTTTCTGGCGATTCCCTACGGGATAGTTTCGCTTCACATACTTTTGAAAACAACTTAGAGGCTTAGAAATTCATGACTTCACTCAATCGCAAAAATTTGTTCAAAAAATTGGTAACAGTTGCCGGAATTGCCGGCGTTAGTTCCTTGATAGCTGTGCCGGGATTCGCAGAATTAAACCGCCAGATTAACGGCTTCAACCAGTCGGGCGATCGAGTTTTTGAGCTTGCTGATAACGACTTAAACGATCCTAATTCTCCGGGACCTCCTGTTACAGATCAAAACAACAACAACAATCCTGGCGGTTCTCCCAACACTCCAACTACTCCCACCAACAACACTCCCGGTCGTTCTCCAAATACCCCCACCAACAACACTCCCGGCCGTTCTCCAAATACCCCCATCAACAACACTCCCGGTCGTTCTCCCAACACTCCCACAGGTGGCGAAACCTCGCCTAATTCTCTCAGCAGCCGAGACAGAACCTTTGTCATGCAAGCAGGTCAACTTAGTATGATGGAAGTAGAGCTCGGCAGATTGGCAGTGCAGCGCGGTTCTAGTGCTGGCGTGAAACAGTACGGGCAAGAAATGGTTGAGGAACACACTCAAGCAAATAAAGAATTGATGCAGTTAGTAATGCAAAAGCAGGTTGAATTGCCAACGGAGATGAGTACCCAGAACACCGCTTTGATGGAGCGACTTTCGGGACTCTCTGGTACAAGTTTTGACAGGGCTTACAAGCAGGCTATGATCGAGAGCCACAATCAGGCTATTGCTTTGTTTCAGGCACAATCTCAACAGGGACAAGATCCCGACTTGAAGGCTTGGGCCACCCAGAAGTTGCCGAACCTTCAAGCGCACTTGCAAATGGTTAACCAAATGTTGGCAGATACCAGCCAGCCCAAATAGGAGGTAGAGGAGATAGAGTCCGATCGCCTAAAACGCGATCGCACTCTACCTTTTGTGTTCGGAGAGGGAACAGCAATAAATTCTTTTAAACCCTATAATTTTTGAGAACAATGGAAGATTTTCTCCGCAACTTGTTGGGCAGCAATATTACCGTGACGTGGCTGTTCTTAATCGTAGGTTTTTGCTGGCTTGCTTACATACCCGGTCGCCTGAGAAATTAAAAATTATCAATTAAAAGTTCAAAATTAACTAGCTAGGCGCAAATAAACCTTACCGTTGAACAGACTAAGGATCGCGAATTAAATAACTTACAATTTTAATTGTTATTGTGGGATGGGCGTCCCGCCCGTCCTTTTTGGAC
>NZ_JAUBTV010000071.1:0-41303 GCF_036705145.1 Microcoleus sp. B5-D4
TCCCGCCCGTCCAAAAAGGACGGGCGGGACGCCCATCCCACAAACTTGTGGAAGTTATTTAATTCTCATTCCTTAGCATTGTAAGTCATTAGCCGAAAAATTGCCCGTTAGCGAAGCCCTCGAAGAGGATCGCCCATCTTCAGCGCTGGAAGGTTTTTTGTAGGCCGCTGCCAGCATCGCAGTACAAACGATACAGTTAAGGTAGAACCCCTGCAGCACAAGGAGACTCTTGAATGTTCCTCGACGAACTCATCCCAATGGCGAAAGAATTGATCGAACAGCCGATCGCCTTCGCGGGCGGATTTTTATCTGGCCTGCTTCGACTCAACCTTCACGAAGATCCCGTTAAAAGCTGGATCGACGAGCAAGCTGGTTCAACTTCCTACACTACTCCCCCAGCCGAACCCACCAACGGTAAAAGCAGCGGGCCTCAGTCAATCTCGATCGACTAAGGAAAAGCAGTAACATCCTCCCAACGCCAAACTGATTACAGTTATGGCGTGGGTTTCCAAACTTCACAGTTTGGCTTTTCGCGTTTTTCCCTTACGGGATTTCCACATTTGGCTAGACTGAATTTCTCAGTCCCCGCTAGAAAGTCTGCACAGACACTTTCGATTCCCGTATAGCCTTTCTCAGATAGATGAAGTACAATAACAGCAGTGTGTAAACCAGTTCCCAATATCTTGCTGAGAAAGTTGACGGAATACAAACTCTATCGCCTTTCCTAATTATTCATAATTTGTTGTGTTGATAAAACTGAAAATATATTTAAGTTTTGACCATAATTTTTCAGTCTTATGATAAATCAGGCGAAGGGGGCGACAAGTATATTAGTTTCGCCCTTTTTCTTGATTACTTTATTTACTGATTTTGCCTCTTTTTATGACCATTTTCCATCATTACTAAAGCATTTTTTCATTGTTTCGGTAGGTTGCCGGAGCATAAAAAGTATCAAATCTAATTGTATCATTTTCCTTCTTAAATTAACTTATATTAGAACTTTATGAACCATATAGCAATCCTAAATAAATCGTAATTTTTTTACCCCTCCCCAACCCTCCCCGAACCCGCTGGGAGTCCGTAAGAAATTCACAAATGATGCGAGGATTGCTATACATTGTTAGTCGCTTTGTTTCCGAAGATGCTTGGTGATTCGTCGCCCACCCATCAGTGATCTGATTAAAATCAAGTATTGTTCAGGGGTGGGGTGCCTCGCCGCCCCAAAACTCATATCCTCACTTATCCGCAGGGCGAGCGAGGATATGAGTTTTGATTAAGCTAACTATTGCAGCCAGTACCAAGGGTGGGTCAGTGCGCCAAACCCTTTTAGTCAGAGTCGATCGCCCAGTTGTATGGTAGATAGCACTTGACAGTTAAATTAACAGGTTATTATGTATAGCACAACAAGTTCAGTTCGATCGACATGACTATCTACATTGGAAATCTGTCTTACCGCGCCACCGAAGAAGACCTGAAAGCAGTATTTGCAGAATACGGCACAGTCAAGCGAGTTGTCTTGCCTACCGACAGGGAAACCGGTCGGATGCGCGGTTTTGCATTTGTTGAGATGATGGAGGATGCCCAAGAAGACGCTGCAATTGCCGAATTAGACGGTGCAGAGTGGATGGGACGCCCCTTGCGAGTGAACAAAGCTAAACCGAAAGAAGAGGGAAATCGAGGCGCAGGTATCAAGAAAAACGACGGATATTAGTCCGCAATGCGGCGGTTGACATCCTCTCGGAACCCACCTGATGCACCAGTGCGCCAGTAGCGCCGAATTGCAAGCAGCAGTTGATTTTGGGGATGCAATGTCAACTCCGCTGCACAAAAACATCGATTATTTACAGGAGCCTGCGGTATGGTTTTATTACAAGAATTTGATGCCAAAGAATGGGTGAAAACGCGCAGTTCCCTAGACGGTGAAGCAACATTTCTCACATGGAACGGTTATATTTACTCTTTTGTTCCCAACGAACCGAAAAAGCGCTTGTTCAAAATACTTGGCATGAGTGCAAGCAGGTGTATTGCTGACGGCGAGGGCGGCTGGAAATTCACCTCGCGAGAACTAACTTACTATCTAGACCCCAACAGCGGAAAAATTCTCCACAAATGGGAGAACCCTTGGACAGGAGAAACCCTAACGGTTGCTCACGTTGCTAACAACCCCGTCCAAGGGAATTTTAAAGGAATTTTCCCGGCTAAAGTAGAGCCTGAAATTACGAGTTTTGTCTTTGACTTATTTCCCAACTATCCTAATCCTTTAGCTGAGGATGCCAGATTTGTTGATTACAGTCCAAATCCCATCTATCAAGCAGCGGAATTATTTAAGCTGACAGTGCCCACAGCAGAATTATTAAATCCCGAACTTGTCTCAGTTTCTCAAGTAATTCTGAGTTGGGATAGAATCGGGCCGTGGCTGGCATGGATGAAAATGGGAAATCGACCCGGTAACATGATTTACAGTGCCACGGGTTCCAAAGTCAATAGTTGGACAGAATTACCTCAATTGCTGCAAGATGAAATCAAAACTCGCATTCCTTTGTATAAAGATGCGCCGAAATCGCAATTAGATGTGGAAGATATGACTTCTTGGATTTATTTTCAACAGAACTTTGATGCTTATCTCGCGGGAGAAAGATTCCCTCTGCCAGCACCGGAAGCATAAGCTCATAATAGATGAATGCCCTCAATCAGTTCGCTATCGCATGGCGGCCCATGCGAAACCGGGTTGTTTACTGAATCTGCAGGCCCTAACGCGTCTTTTCGTCCATCTTTCCCCGGTTTCGAGCAGTCGGAGTGCGATCGCGAACTGTCAATGTAGGGTGCGCGCACCAGGACATTACCGCATCATATCAAATCCGGTAGCATCGGAATTAATATTACTTACAGCCAGGACACGGCACTGCCGGGCCCCTACAATTAATCTGGCGTAGGGAAGCGGCACGTGCAGTCTCCTCTATATCATAAGGAGTGTAACCGGAACTGATATCAGTCAAATTAATTTGTAGTGAAGAATGCAAGTCTTGTGATTTTTATTAAGACTTGCATTCTTCACTACAAACCTGATTCTATCAATGTCCAAAAATATCCGTCAGGTGCAATGAAGGAAAAACTTTGTTCCCCAAATTCATTAGCGACTATTTCTGTAATTTTTTGTGCATTGCTGGCTTTGACTCGCTCAAAATATTCTGCAATACTAGACACTCGATATGTGTACAGCGACATTCCCAAACATCCGGGATTGGCGCGATCAAATCGATCGCCTAGTGCGATCGAACTCGGGAACCTCACAATATATAGTCTACCCGATCGCGCGGCCCGAAAATCTGTTTTCGACGATCGGGGGTCATCAAAAGCTGTCACCACATATCCTTCCCCAGACTGAAGCTCAAAAATCTCCCTTCCGGCGAGGGAAGACTCAAAGGTTGTTTCTCCATCGTCGCGCGCCCGAATCAATCCCAGAACTTCTTCATAAAATAGCAGCGTTTCTTTGCTGTCATCTTGAATTACCATTCCCATGTGGGTAATTTGACTGGTTTTTAAAAAAGCATTTGAATTGATTTTCCCGTAATTAGGCACAGCATAATTGAATCTTTGAAAAAAAACTTGCCGACTCAAAGGCTGCAAAAGCATCATCTCACGCACTCCGACAGCCGCCTCGACAAAAGGACGCGGTTTTCGCTCTTTGTGGTAAATAATCGCCCAGTGCGGGGATGTATATTTGACCGACAAATTGGCAGATGCAGCCTCTTCGGCATGGTTGAGGATATTCAACAAATCAGCAGTTAAAGTAGTTGCCCAACGGTTGCCTTTCACCTTCATTGACGACATTTGCAAACCATCGTTTGTAGGTTTTTCCCAAATCATCAAGCGAATTAATCCGTGATCGGCATCTTGGTGATAAAGTCGAATCGATCGCACTTTTGAACTAACTCCATATAATTCGCGAGCCTCGGATGCCGATAATTCTCCGATTTGACCGATCCGATATCCAAATTGCTCCCAATATTGCAGTTGTGGAATCGCATCGGCTACGCCAATACACACTTCGTAAATGCCTGCGATGGAAAGGGGCTGCACTTGATTCATACTTTTTGAAACATAATTTACGCACTTTTACATCGGAGTGTTCGCTGTGAGAGATCTAAGCGAGATATATAGCGGTTCTCAAGCGTGGTGAGGTATGCCCACGGAGGCCACGGAGGCCACGGAGGCCATGAGTACCTCATATGAGAGCTCGAAAGGCTATATATAGGCAAAGCTTTGCAGGGTGTTCCAAGCCAGATATATAGGCAAAGCTTTGCAGGATGATCGCACTCCTAAAAAAACGCTTTTTACCAAACCGGGATGCTTCCGATACATCGCCGATCAAACCAAAATTTATCACGAGAAACCGGGTTGATGAGCGTTAATCTTAAAAAGAGTAAACTCGCCCTTTTTCATCAATATAAACTGATCGGTCTTGCCGAGTGCTGCCGTCTGATCTGGTGATGCGAATCGTCACAATGTTTGTCTGCGAGTCAACGTTATAGTCGTATTTCAAAGTTGCGGTTCCTCCTGTGGTATTAATCGGAATATTGGCAATGTCGCCGGTGCGATTGCTGATACGAACACTGATGTTTCTGCTGGCTCCGACTGGCAAAGATGACAAGCTGGCACCTGATTCACCGTATTCTAGGTTCAATCCCGTTTCATTTAACAGTCTGAGGGTAATGTTGCGAGTATTGTCAACCTGCGCTTGAGGTTGCCAGAATCCGGGTTTTTTGCCACCGTCAGTTGCAGGTTGAGATAATGCTGGGTGAGGAGGCATAAAGGCCAGGGCGGCAAGTATTGCTGCGGTTGCAATAATTTTTGATTTCACGGTTTGTACCTCCGGGTAAAGGGTTGGCGATATTTCTATCCTAGCTTTAAAATCAAATCTTTTGATAGCGGAAGGAAAAAGAAGGAAGAAGCAATATAAGAGCTCATGTTTGAGCAATTAATAACGTCCTCACCGTCGGGCGCGGTTGCTATATCTACTCAGAAACCGGATTTCTGGGGTCAAGTGCGTCCGGGAGTTGTTAATTGTTAATTATCGATCGAGCGGCTTCTAGCAGCAGGCGCTGTTCGGCGCGGACGATCGCCCTAGAAGTTTGTTCTGCAGCATCGACATTGACCGAAATAGACGAAATTCCCCACCGCACGAAGGATTCAACTGTATCGGGATACAATGCGGGAGCGTCGCCGCAGATTGAGCAAGGAATGCCGGCGGCCCGGGCCTGTCTGATTAATTGTTCGATCGCCCTCATCACTGCTCGATCGCGCCCGTTGAAAGCACCTGCTACCTGGTCGGAGTGCCGGTGAATTCCTAACAGCAATTGGGTTAAATCGTTGGTGCCGATGGAAATTCCTTGAACTCCTGCTTTTACGTAATCTGGTAATAAAAATAACACCGAAGGAACTTCCGCCATAATCCACAGTTGAAATTCAGTTGAGCGGTTTTTCCAAACTGTTTCTAAGCGCTGGCGGCAGTATATAAACTCGTCAACCGATCGCACGAAAGGCAAAATTAAATTAACATTGGTATAGCCTGACTCGCAGACTTTTTGAAGTACGCCGAGTTCCCAATCAAATAATTCTGGTTCAAAGGTATAACTGAAACTGCCGTGGGCGCCTGACTCGCGTAAATCGAGAGAGCGATAAAATATTGGCCGCGGCGAAACGGCAGCAGCAAATAAGCTCAGGCAATCCGCCATGCGATCGACAAATTCCGATTGGCGGCCGTCTTGTAGCCAAACTTTGGGGTTTTGACAGTCCAAAGCTTCTAATGCCATTAATTCCGATCGCAGCAATCCGATGCCGTCTATTGGCAGATTTTTGAGGCGGTCAATCGAACTTGTTTGGCTGACATTAACTAGCAGTTGAGTTGCCGTTGGTGGGCCCCAAACATATTGAGTAGACTCAGATTGTCGAGATTTAGGCGCCCAATTGGACGATCGATCAGAGGTAGAAGATTGGTGCTTGGCTATTGACATTTTGGCTGCTGTACTGTATATATCTGCCTTTTTTGCTGTGTCCAGAAGTCGGCGGCTGTCTGCTGTCTCGATCGCATCATGTTGGGCGAGGGCAAAAACTTCTCCGGTATCGCCGTCTACCAACACGGAATCGCCCGAGGCGATCGCCCGCGTGGCCCCGGCCACTCCCACAACGGCGGGAATCCCCAATTCTCTCGCTAAAATGGCGCCGTGGCCTGTCATACCTCCTTGTTCGGCAACCACCCCAGCAGCAACCTTCAGCCAAGGCAGCCAATTCGGATCGATTGTCCGGGCTACTAAAATGCCTCCGGCTAAGAATTCCCCGTTTTCTGGGTGGGAATTAGTCATAACTTGGGCAATTGCTTCGGCTTTTCCTGATGCTGCTGCCACACCTCTGAGTATGGCAGGAGTTCGGGCTGGGGCGATCGAGTTTGGCTGTGGGAGGGATCTCGGATTTTCCTCTACGGGCGCAGCTTTTTCCCCTTTCACAAGACGAACTTGAGTGAAATAAAACTGCAGTTCGCCGCTGTTTGCTGTCTGGTTTAGCGTCCACTCTAAAATTAAATCTGAGTCAAATTCGGCGATCGCTTTTTTACTCAATTCAATAATTTCTTGCAGTTGCCATTCCTCTAAAACGTATTCTGTTTGTGCTTCCTCTCCCAGCGCTAAAACTTGCACGCAACAGTCAGCAAAATCACGAATTATAAATGGAGAATCGGGAATGGGGAAAGCAGCAAACTTGCCCAGCAGCAGTTTTTTTTTCGGTTCACCATCGCCGACTTTGAGATTGTAGGCTAATGTTTTGTAACCGATCCGCTGGAATTTAACCGCGCTTGTTTCTGGCTGCACTTGATAGTAATCGGGGATGGTTTCTCCCCTAGCGAGGGACAATCCCAAACCGCTGGTGGCTTGGATTTCCCACTGTGCGCCCGCCTTTGTTTTCACCTCGCCCGCGGCGATCGCTTCTTGAAGTGGCTGCACCAAAACTGCGGGATTGATTTGCTGTACCCGCAGGCCGCACCGCTGCCAGTAAAATAGACTTCGGGCTCTGAACATTTCGGCCCAAGCTCGTTTGAGTCCGGCCCCAATGGCTTCGGGTTCTGCCCGTACTGCCTGAGATTCCAGAATGCCGACTGTTTTCGGGTTCCAGGAAGTTAGGGAAGGGCGAAAAATTAAGGCTGTGGAGTTTAAGTTTGACTGTGAGTTGAGTTGAGAAACCGCAGACTCTAGGGTGGAGAGCAGTGAATCTGGCAGTTTGCCGGCGAGGATTTGGTGGCGGATGCTGCGGGCGATCGATTGCAGTTGTCTGGGTTCATCGACATTCAAGTGCAGGGAAGAGTGTGGCCAGTCAGCAAACAGCGGTTCTAGGCACTCGATCGACTCTAAAAACTGCCAGAATGTTGTAGCCGGCACGACAAAACCCGGTACAACAGGATGATTTTTCTGGAGCAAACAGCTCAAGTAAAATGCTTTTTCTCCCACTGCATCTCTGTCTGAAGGTTGAATTTTGTCTAACCAGTAGAGGTTTTTCACGCTGCGAGCCTGTCGGTGGAAACTGATTGAAGTTGAAAGTTTTTCCCATTAATCACTTACGATAATTTTAGGATGAACAAGCGAAAATGGACGGGATTAGTCAAATCTTTTCTCAATCTATTTCTTAAGTCTAACTGTCCTCTTTGTCAGCGACCGGCCGCCGGAGAGTTTTGTCCGTACTGTCACAAGCAACTTCAGCGATGTCAGTTAAGCGATCCCGGTCGATTTTGGCATTCAGAGCAGCGTGTTTTTGTGTGGGGTGAGTATGGCGGGGCTCTCAAACGGGCGATCGCAGCTTTGAAATATGACGGCAATCCGCAATTAGCGAAACCTCTAGGCGGCTGGCTGGCGGAAGCTTGGCTGAGTTTTCCCGAATTAGCTATAGACAATTTAACGGTTGTACCGATTCCCCTGCATCAAGAAAAGCTCAAGCAGCGCGGTTTTAACCAGGCGGAACTTTTGGCTGAAAGTTTTTGTGAGCTGACTGGTTTGCCTTTGCAGCGGCACGGTTTGGAGCGGGTGAAAAATACTCAGGCTTTATTCGCTCTGACGCCACAGCAGCGACAAGCGGAAATGAAAAATGCTTTAGGTTTGGGGAAAGATTTTCGTCGTCGCCTCCCGCGCGATCGAGTGCTGTTAGTTGATGATATTTACACTAGCGGTACTACGGTTAAGTCGGCAATTAAAATTTTGGAACAATCGGGAATTTCGGTTTATGGAACTGTGGCACTTGCAACTCCGAATAAGAGCGATCGGTCAATCGATTTTAGATTTTAGATTTTAGATTTTAGATTTTAGAATTGAAGCATTGACCCCACGGATAAATTGGGGGGCAAGTTTATCGGATACAGGTTTCTTATTTCTCCACCACGGATGAATCCGGGGCTTGTATCCTTGATGCTTTCGGTAAGTTGTGACTGGCTTTAATTTTCAACAGGTTTCTAGTGAGGAAATGATATTTATCAGGATTGGCTAATAAAAAAAACTGGGAAAACTAACCGCGAAGACGCTAAGGACGCGAAGAAAGAGAAGGGAGAGAGTTTAGGCGGAAAGTGGGAATTGGTTGCTGATGTTCCATCGGCTGCCGTCGTGAAGCAGTAAAGTTAATGCCGAAGCGGTAAACTCAAAGTGGAGCGATCGCCCGGAGAATTCCAACCAAGCCGTTTGAAAATTCTCTTTAGTTAAATCGCGAAACGCTACTGTCATGTGCGGTACAAATGGGCGACTTTGAGAAACTCGATCGACTATTCCCAAATTTGCCTCCATATAACTCATCAAATATGAGTGAATTTCCAGCAATTCGGGCGATTTGACAACATCAGCGTAAATGACGCGGGGGGCGAAAGCAGCAAAACCGGATAGAGTAACGGGAATGGGCAGTCGGTTTGCAGAAAACTGGTTCAAACTTTCCTCTAATTTGGGAACATCCTCCGCTAACGAGTGAAAAGGAGGTTGCAGCGTGATGTGCGGCGGCGAATTCAAAGCACCGCGGCTGTTGTAGTGTTCCGCAAAATACAGTTGAATATCAGTAATCTGGTGTTCAATATCGGGAGGCGGCACTAGGGCAATGAAAAATCGCTGTTTTGACTGGTTCATCGGATAACATCGCAGTTAAGAAAGGATGGTGCAAAATTGAATATAGAGCATTTGCCCTAGATCCCATTGGTGATCGCCCATTCCCAATCTAAAATATAAAATCTCAAATCCCAAATAAAAATGCCTTGGTTTGTCAAAATTGAGCAAGGAATTGTCGAAAAGCCTGTCTTTGACCAATACGTGCCAGCTCACAGAGCTTATGTCCGAGAGTTGATTTCTAAAGGACACCGAGCGAAAACTGGCTACTGGGGGCGACGGGGCGGCGGTATGTTGCTGTTTGAGGCTGGTTCGATGGATGAGGCGAAGGCGATCGTCGCTGAAGACCCGCTGGTGAAGAACGGTTGCGTTATTTATGAAATTTATCACTGGTGTGTGGTTGAAGAATAAATAACTGTGTTATACTCATTTATGAACTGGACCCACGCGATTCCAACGCCCAAATCTTGTCAGGACCGGAAGGTAGCAGCAACACGGGATGCTTGTAATAGGCGTGGTCTCCGGTTCACCCAGTTTTATGAGGTGTAGCTCCTATGCCTGGTTTCGGAGATATTTTACAAAAAGCAGTTTACCTTGGTGTTGGGCTAGCTTCCTACGCTGGTGAAAAAGCTGGCAGCAAGTTAACTGAATTACGCACTGAAGCCCAAAAGCTGGCAGACGAATTAGTCAAGCGTGGCGAGATGTCAACGGAAGAAGCTCGCCGCTTTGTTGATGATATGGTGCAACAGGCTCAGCAGCAGCCCCCCGTAGCCTCGGCTGGGAACGAAAAACCGGCTGAACCTCGGCGGATTGAAATTATTTCTGAGGAAGAAGATGTCTCGGCAAAAGATGCTAAAGAGACAGGTGGCGTAGACAAGCTCCGCGAACAGGTGCAGAATTTACAAGAGGAATTGCGGCGGCTGAAGCGAGATTAAGCAGCAAAAAGCTCGCTCAGCAAAGCATAGAGTTCTTGCAAAAGTCAAATTCACCCCCCTTAGTCCCCCCTTATTAAGGGGGGAAACAAGAATAATCTTGCCTCCTCCCCTGATTCAAGGGGAGAGTTGGGGTGGGGTGCTTTGTATTTTTGCAAGAGTTCTCATGAAGGGAACTCAGGATAATACTCTTGAGTTCCCTTTTTGAATATCTCCCCTGTCTGATGTGGACGGATATCAGGCAATAGGTAATAGAATTGAGAGTAGGTGCAAGCACTTCGCATGAGGCTGGCTGCACTTGTCTGTAAAATATTTTGTAATAGCCAACTGTCAAATTCATGGAAGATTGGTCTAAAGATTTTTTTGGAGTGATGGAAAATGCTGTTTCTGAAGTAGAGCATTTTTTCAGCGAAATGGGCGAAGAGTTTGTCGAAATGCTGGACGTTTTGGCAAAAATGTCGGAAGAGTTTACAGAACAAGTACAAAATAATCTGATTAATGACATTGACGGTTATTTCAATGAATTTGACGGTTTATTTAATGAATTTATCGAACCGATAATTGAAATTTGCCGCGACTTCGACCCGCAATTGGATGAGATAGATTTGTCGATGGTGACTTATGTAGACCCTTCGCCGACGCAGCAGCCGGCTTGTCGCGGTTGTCGCAACTATCACGGTCAAGTTTACGGGGGAAATTTGTTGGTTTGTGCGATGCACCCTACTGGTGTGGAATCGGAGAGTTGTGCTGATTGGGAAACTGACAGCGATATGAATTTTTAAGATTTTTTGAGGGTTTAATGGCTTATGGTAACGTCAATTCAGTCTCCGTCAAAGATTTCTCTGGAAGAGTTTTTGTTGCTTCCAGAAACTAAGCCGGCTAGCGAGTATGTTGATGGTGAAATTTATCAAAAAGATATGCCCCAAGGAAAACACAGTACATTACAATCCGAGTTTCCATCTGTGATTAATCGAGTTGGAAAACCGCAGAAGTTAGCATTTGCTTTTGCTGAATTGCGCTGCTCTTTTGATGGACGTTCTATTGTTCCAGATATCGCAGTATTCGAGTGGCATCGTATTCCTCTGAATGCTAAGAGAGAAATTGAAAATAGGTTTGAAACTCCGCCCGATTGGATAATTGAGATTTTATCACCGGATCAAAGTTCAACTCGCGTGATTAATAAGATTCTGTTTTGCCTTAAAAATAAGACTAAATTGGGTTGGCTGATTGACCCGGAAGAACGATTAGTTATTGTTTTTAAACCGCAGCAGGAACCTGAGATTAAAGAGAATGAAGATATTTTACCAGTTCTGGATGTGCTGTCGGATTTGCAACTGTCGGCGGATGATTTGTTTGGGCTGTTAAGTTTTAATTAGAAATGAGTTACAGTTGAGTCAGGGTAATTTTGCATCTAACGACATTTAAAGGTGAATCGCTCAACGGCTAATAATTCGCAATTTGGGTTTCCGAAAATGCCGCCATCGCTGCAATTGCGACAGTATCAGCGAGTGGCGGTTGCTAATTGGTTTGCGAATCAGGGACGTGGTACGCTGAAGATGGCGACGGGTAGTGGCAAGACGATTACTGCGCTGGCGATCGCCACTGAATTATACAACAAAATTAACCTGCAAGTCCTGCTCGTAATTTGCCCTTACTGCCACCTGGTGAATCAGTGGGCGCGCGAATCGGAGAAATTTGGTTTAAAACCTATTTTGGCTTTTGATAGCGCCCGCAGTTGGCAAAATAAGCTGGCTGCGGGTTTGTATGAAGTGCGATCTGGCGAGCGAGCATTTCTCACAATCATCACTACTAATGCTACCTTAATGGGAGATAGTTTGCGATCGCAACTGCGCTATTTCCCAGAAAAAACCCTGATTATTGGGGACGAAGTTCACAACTTAGGCGCGCCCCGTTTAGGAGAAAGTTTGCCGCGCAATATTGGACTGCGACTCGCCCTTTCCGCCACCCCAGAAAGGCATTTCGACGAACAAGGAACCGAAGCTATTTTAGATTATTTCGGCCCTGTTTTGCAGCCGGAACTAACCTTGGCTGATGCTATCCGCCAAAAAGCATTAGTACATTATTTATACTATCCAATTTTAGTAGAATTAACAGAAGCGGAAACTCGCAAATATTCCTACTTAACTAAAAAAATTGGCTGGGCGCTTTGGGGCGATGAAAAAGTAGAAGAAAACGATGCTTTAACAACTTTATTAATGCAGCGAGCCCGGTTAATTGGAGCGGCCGCTAATAAATTAGTAGCTTTGCGAGAATTAATGATTCACCGTCTCGATACAGCCCATACTTTATTTTACTGCGGCGACGGTGCGATCGAAGGAGGTGCGCGCCGAAATAACAACCGCCAGCTAACAGAAACCGCGAAGTTATTGGGTTCAGAATTAGGCTACCGAGTTAACACTTATACTGCGGCAACTCCTTTAGCAGAAAGAGAACGATTGCGCCAGCAATTTGAGAGTGGAGAATTGCAAGGTTTGGTAGCGATTCGGTGTTTGGATGAAGGCGTTGATATTCCTGCAATTCGAAATGCTGTAATTTTAGCAAGCAGCAGCAATCCGCGCCAGTTTATTCAGCGCCGGGGACGCATTTTGCGGCCGCATCCGGGGAAGGAAAGGGCAACTTTATTTGACATGATAGTTTTGCCTCCAGATTTGGGCAGAGAAACCTTAGAAGTCGAGCGCAATTTGCTACGAAAAGAGTTGAAGCGCTTCTTGGAATTTGCCGATTTAGCTGACAATGCTGGGGAAGCTAGAGTGAAATTGTTGCAAATTCAGAGGCGTTACGGGCTATTAGACATTTGACATTTATTAAGCTTCGGTTTATGTTTGAGAATAGAGAATTATTCGATCGTAGTTTGAGTTGCTAGTTTTTAATATTTGCAAAAAAATATGACGGAAAATCTGAATGAAAATCTGATTATGGCATTTAGATATGAAGATAGTGCGATCGCAGCCTTACCGACAAGCATTTTAGCAGAAAAGCGTTCTTCTTATCAAACTCATCAGGAATTCAGCGACGTACAGGAACCTATTACTAGCGCGCCGCCGGAAGTCCGACAAATTATTGAGCGGGTATTGGAAATTGAAAAAGATAAACTGTACATGAGAGCTCCCCGCCACATTAACGATGACATTTTAAAAATTATTAAGGAAGCAATTGTATGAAGTTAATCTCAATTACTCTGTGCAACTTTCGTCAATTTTACGGCAAAAGCCCCGAAATTAAACTAGCTTGGGGTCGGCAAAATATTACAGTAATTCACGGTAATAACGGCGCTGGAAAAACGGCATTAATGAATGCTTTTACGTGGGTACTTTACGGACAATTTAGCGCGGCTTTTGCGGCGGAAGAACAATTAGTAAACAAGCGCGCTCTGGCTGAGGCGGAAATGGGAAAAGCCGTAGGTTGTTGGGCGGAAATTGTGTTTGAACACGACAGCACGCGCTACCAAGCAAGACGCATTTGTCGTGCTTATAAAAGTGAAAATACTGTAGAACATGGCAAGGCTGAATTGTTTCTGAATGTAGCAAAAGATAACGGTCTGTGGCTGAAGCCGGATCAGCATCCTGATGATATTATCGGGCGGATTTTGCCGGAAAGTTTACATAAATATTTCTTTTTTGATGGGGAGCGAATCGAGCAAATTGTCCGCCATGACAAGAAGGCAGAAATTGCGGAAGCTACTAAGGAGTTGCTGGGGGTGGAAGTGTTGAATAGATCGCTCCGGCATTTAATAGAAGCAAAAAAATCTCTAGAGACAGATTTAAATATAATTGGGAATGCTGAAACGAAGAAACTTTTAAAAGACAAGCAAAAAATTGAGCAAGAAGCTGATCAACTTTCGAGCAGACAAGTAGAAATCGAGCAGGAATTGGCAAACCAAGCGGAGTTAAAAAAAGCAGTTAATGGTAATTTGTTGGAACTTAGCGGTGCTGCGGATTTACAAAAGTTGCGAGACGAATTGGAAATGCAGAAAAGTTTATTGAAGCAACAAATTGTACAGGCTACAGATGCTCTCAAACGCTCAATCTCTATGCGGGGTTATGGGGTATTTCTGTCAGAGGCTGCGGCTGAATTTAAAGTAATTGTTGAAGGTTTGCGGGAAGGCGGCTCGTTGCTTTCGGGGATTCAGCGACCGTTTTTGGAAGAGTTATTAGCGCAGCAGCGGTGTATCTGCGGTGCGGAATTAGTGGAGGGTTCTGAGTCTCGCCAACAGGTTAGCGGTTGGATGGATAAGGCGGGTGTTGGGGATGTGGAAGAAACAACTATTCGGATTAGCGATCGGGTAAATGAAATTGATAAACAAGTGGCTGATTTTTGGGAGGAAATTGACCGGCAGCAAGGCAATATCAGCCGCGACAGAACCGAACTTTCTCGGGTGGAAAATCAGTTAGACGATATTCACAACAAGCTGCGAAATTTTCCTGACGAGGATGTCAGCCGCTTGCAAAAGCGCTTGGATGAAATTGAGGCAAAAATTGGCGATTTGCACCGGGAAACAGGCTCTAACCAGCAGCAGATTGAGAGTTTGAATGTGCAGGTGTCGGCTTTGGACAAGCAAATCGATAAGCAGCAACTGAATGAGCAAAGGCAAGTATTAGCCCAGCGCCGGATTGCTGCGACTCAGGATGCGATCGATCGCCTAACTGAAGTGCGAGCTCGCTTAGAAAAACAGTTTTGTTCTCAGTTGGAAAAGCGGGTGCAAGATATTTTTAGTCAAATTTCTTTTACTCCTTACATCCCCAAGTTGAGCGATAAATACGAACTGACGCTAGTAGAAAATACGTCGGGACAAGAATCTTTGGTTGCCGCTTCTACAGGAGAAAATCAAATTCTCAGTTTATCGTTTATCGGCGGAATTATTGAGGGCGTGCGGGAGTGGAGTCAAAAGAATACTTTGATAGGCCCGGATAGCAGTACGTTTCCAATTGTGATGGATTCTCCCTTTGGGAGTTTGGACGAGATTTATCGCAAGCAAATTGCAAATAAACTGCCGAAGTTAGCGAATCAATTGGTAGTTTTGGTAACAAAAACTCAGTGGCGCGGAGAAGTTGCTCAAGAAATGGAAAGTTGCACCGGCAGAGAATACGTGCTGGTTTACAATTCTCCGAAAGCTGATTGTGAAGAAGATGCGATCGAACTGGGCGGGACGCGCTATCCTTTAGTTAGGCGCAGTCCAAATGAATTTGAATATACGGAAATTGTAGAGGTGGAGTATGACTTCTAATTCGGCAATTACGCAGGTTTTGGAAACGGATATTTGGGTGAAGGCGACGTGGGAAGAGTTTCTGCATTTTGCTGAGGATTCAGCATGGGAAAATGGCAAGTTTTATTACTATCAAGAACACATGAGGGTAGAAATGTCACCAGTAGGGCCATTGCACGGGCGTCAAAATTCAATTATGGCCTGTGTAGTTATTCTTTTTGCAACATTGAGAAATATCCGAGTAGTTCAGTTTACTAACACCAGTTTTCGGAAAGCAGGTATCGGCGAGTTTCAACCTGATTTAGCTTACTACATTGGTTCAGATTTAAGAGTGCCTCCTGATGATAGCAATTCTGCTGTTGATTTAAATCAATACGATCCGCCTAATTTGATAGTGGAAATTGGGGCGTCTTCTTTTAATGATGATTTAGGCGGCAAGCGGTTGCTTTACGAAGACGCAGGAATAAGTGAATATTGGGTTGAACGTGCAAACACGCGGGAGGTTTTTGCGTTTGCAATTAATGGCGGAGGTAGCGGGAGAATTCAAGAGTCGCGGGTTTTACCGGGGCTGGAAATCCGGTTAGTTGAGGAAGCTTTGAATCGGAGTCAAACGCAAGATGATGGGGAAATTAATCGCTGGTTGATTCAAACTTTTAGTCAAGGTTGAAGGGAGTTTGACGTGGAATTTGAATATACAGAAATTGTAGAGGTGGATTATGGCTTCTAATTCGGCAATTACGCAAGCTTTGGAAACGGATATTTGGGTGAAGGCGACGTGGGAAGAGTTTCTAAATTTTGCTGAGGATTCAGCATGGGAAAAGGGCAAGTTTTATTACTATCAAGAACACATGAGGGTAGAAATGTCACCAGTAGGGCCATTGCACAGTCGTCATAATTCAGTAGTTTCGAGAGTTGTCAATTTTTACACTGCTTTTAGAAATATCCGAATAGTGGAGTTAATTAATGCCAGTTTTCGCAAAACAGGTATTCGGGAATTTCAACCTGATTTGTCTTATTATATAGGTGCAGATTTTGAATTACCTCCTCGCACGAATACGCCAATTAATTTGAATGGGTTTGCACCTCCAGCTTTAGTGGTGGAAATAGGAGCATCTTCTAGTGCCGATGATTTGGGAGTAAAGCGTTTAATTTACGAACATTCAGAAGTTCAAGAATATTGGGCAGCAAATGCAAATACGAATGCAGTATTTGCATTTGCTATTACTGCGGGAGGGAGTGGAACAATTCAAAATTCACTGGTTTTACCGGGGCTGGAAATAGCGTTAGTTGAGGAAGCTTTGAATCGGAGTCAAACGCAAGATGATGGGGAGATTAATCGCTGGTTGATTCAAACTTTTAGTCAAGGTTGAAGGGAGTTTGACGTGGAAAAAGAGTATCATAAGTTGGTGCGCGATCGCATTCCTGAAATTATTCGCCAAAGCGGGAATGAATGCGAGTTTGTAATTTTGTCGGAGGCAGAATACCGTCAAGCTTTGCTGCAGAAATTGATTGAAGAAGCGGGGGAAGCGGCTTCCGCCCACGAGCAAGATTTGGTGGCGGAATTGGCGGATTTGTATGAGGTGATAGATGCGGTGATGGCGAGTTTTGGCATTTCGGGCGATCGACTTTTAGCCGAACAAATCAAGCGGCGGGAAGCAAGAGGAGGTTTTGCCCAAAAAATTTTGTTGTTGCGGACATTGTGAAAATTATCTGCGTTAATCTGTGTTTATCTGCCTCAAATCTGCGGTTACTCTATCAAATTACTCACTTAAAAATTACATATTAATCCCAATGGCTGCTAACAAAATTAGAATTGCTAAAGATAAAGCCGAGTTAGTCAAATCATTAACTTTATTGGATAACCACACTGGCCCTTTCCAGACTTACGCCGATGTCATCGCCTTCGCCGCATCCTTGGGAAAACAGCGGAAAAAACGATCGCCTTTGGGGGAAAGTTCTAAACGAGAACCAGGGGCGATCGATGTTGATATTTTTGTATCCAGGGGTTACGATATGGCGATTAAGTTAATTGCGATCGCCGAAACCAAAAATCCTCAAATTCTCTCCCATCTCGACGAAAAATTGGAAGCAGAACGCTTGCAAATTTTTGAAGAATATGCTAATGGTGGACTGGAAATATTGCGCGAAGAGTTGCGGGGTGCGGCCGATTATACCGATCGCCTTTTGTTGGTTTTGATTTCTGAAAGAGACAACCAACATCGGTCAAATGAAGAATTCGATTTAAGCAAGTTTTTATTTTAATAGGTTCCCAATGAAGCACATCCCAAAAGATATAATCAAGAAATGCTTAAAGGAATCTGCCAAATTTCTTGCTTACAGTTACTCAGCATTTATTATCTGTTATTTCATTCTCAAACTAATTTTTTGGGATCGACTGTGGATTATTGCCTTAATTAGCACTTTTATTCCCTTAATTTTATTCCCAATTTTCCTGCTTCCCATCATCGGGTTGTCAATTATTAAAAAAAGATGGTTCACTATTATTTCTGCGATCGCCTGCATTCTTCTAATAAGTTGGCTGCACGTCAAATACTTTTCTCCCGCACCCATCAACATCACAAATTCGCAGCCCAGCATCAAAATTTTCTCCCATAACCTCAGTTGGCATAAAACTCAGTCACCTACTTTATTTAAGCTGATTGACGAGCAAAAACCTGATATTATATTTTTACAAGAAATCGTTAGGAAACATACCGAAAGAGCTTTCACCTGGTTAAAAGCAGACTACCCCTATCAAATTGGCACTCCCCCCGTAGGAATTCTCAGTAAATATCCGATTGTATCCAGCGAAATACTGCACTTAGCCGGCCATCCAGAAACGCAGCAACGGGCAATTATTAAATTTAACGGACAAGAAGTAGTGATTTACAATATGCAAGCTACCGGGCCGTGGTTTAAGAGATATAGAATCGGGCGTTTGCTCAAAATTCCAGTTTACATATATGGCAACCGATCGCCTGAAATTAAAGACTTAGTGCAGCGAGTTGAGCGAGAAACTCTGCCAGTAATTGTCGCGGGCGATTTTAATATGACAGACGGAACTCAAGACTATGACAGGGTGCAGAAAGTCATGCAAGATTCTTTCCGAAAATCAGGATTTGGGTTTGGTTTTACCTGGCCTCACGGTTGGGAACTTAAATTCTTGGTAAAAAGGTCGAACTGGAGATTAAATTATCCCGTTTGCCGGATTGATTATATTTGGTATTCAAAGCATTGGGGTGCTAAATCTAGTTCGGTTTTGGAGGCAACTGAGTCTGACCATTTGCCTGTAGGAGCAGAACTTATTTTGTTAAAATAAAGCGGTATAATGTATGTAAATTGAGATGTAAAATTTGGTGCGATCTCGATCGGTAGTAGTGTTCGATAGACAAAAATCACTAAAAGCGATGATACAAATATGCAGTTTTCCTTGAGTTATGTGTTAAGATAAATATTAGGTTGAGTGATTGACAAATGCCTACTGCTGCCCAGCTAAAGAGTTTATATCGCATCAGTTATCAACTGACATACACGATGCTTCAGCCTATACATCTGATTTGTGTTGACGATCGCACTCGTAACGTATACATATTGGCTGGGTACGATGAAGAGCTTGAGTTCCAGATTTTACCCTATGGGGAGTTTGCTGATGAGCCAAGTTAACTACAACGCAATGTCGAATACTGAATTGAAACAGTATTTTCTTAGACATCGTGGAGATCGAGCCGCTTTTCAGGCATATTTAGATAGAATCAATCAGCATCCGCTGAGAATTATTGCAAGTCCCGGCGATCCAGATTTTGATGAGAAAGTTCAAGCCGCAATTCGCCACAAATTAGAAGCGGCAAGAAATCGCAGCAATTGAATGAAGCTAGGGATACGGCAGTGCCGTATCCTGTATTTCATCATACTTGATCCAAGAAAAACTTAGCTAAGCACTGGCGGCAATCCTACCTCTTGCGGCTGCACAAATCGGCCATTAAAACTAATAGCTTTATCCTCAAAAGTCCTCGCTTCCGCCACCGCTTGCCGCAAATGAGCTCTATCCATATCGTCCTGAATTCCCCCTACCAAATATACAATTAATTTCGTCGCTAAATCCTTTCCAGAAACTAGCATTCGCTTTTTGTTCGGATCGTACAAAATCCCGTACCAGGCAGACTCAGGATTATCCATGTGGCTAAATCCTTCATCCACATCGTACCTGCGGAGTTTGTCGAAAATAGATTTCAGGGAAAGTTTCTTTCTAAATACTAGAATTCCCAAAGCATTAGCTAAAGCAACTTGACCGACTGGACGGAACAAAATATTTCCCTCGCCCCCTGGCTTTTCAAAACTAAATCGGCGCAATTCTGCCGTTTCTTCGCCGCTTTCAATTCTTTGATAGCTGGGTAAAGTTGCTAAATGATCGAACAATTTTTTAAACTCTTCAATTCCCTCTTTTAGTTCTTCATCTTCGGGACGCATGGGAATTAAACCTTTTCGTTCCGGCTTCCAATGAGGGAATTTGTATTCTAAATACCGTTCGGACATATCTTGCAGCGCTTGCAATGTAGTTAACACAGTTGATTTTGCTGCGACTGTGGCGCTGTCCCAATTGACGCGGGGGTTTCTGTCATCTTGTTCTTTTAATAAGGGATGGGTGACGGCAATTTTGCGGGCGCAAATCGCAAATCCGTTGTCCTCGTTCAATAATGCTAGCTGTCCCTGACTCAGCGTTACCGCCATTAGGTTAACGTGCACAAAGATCGATCGCACGCGCCGTTGTGCTTGCTGTCGCGTTTCCCCCGCTACCGCCGCCGGAATAAACTCTATTCCGATTTTTTCATGAGCTAATTTATACACTGTTTCGGGGTCGATTTGATACTCTTCTGCTAAATCTTCCAGAGTAATTGCAGCGCCGACAGGTTTTTTATTTTTGTTGTATCTTTGCAGGATTCCGGTTTTAATTAAACTCATTAAACCTTGAACTCCCATCAGCCGATGCTGGCCGTCTAAGGCAAAAATTGAGACTTTTTGAGAGACATTCAAAAGCCCTAAGTTCTCGTTTTTATCAAAGGATGTAAATTCAGTCGCGGATTTGGTTGCTACGCCATTTTTATCCCATTCCTCGGCTAAAGGATTATCTACCCACGGGGGACTGACTACTACTAAAACTGCGGGGAATTTGTGCGATTTTCTGGCGGCTAAGTATTGAGTTAGGGTGGCTTGGCGCGACCAATCTAAGGGACGCTGGATAATTTCGTCAATGGTTTCGTCGTCGCGGACGATGTTGTTGGTTTGGAGGTCGAATTTTTGGCGGAAAAGCGGCATTTGCGAGGCGAAACGGACGCGAGAGTCTAACCATTCTAGGGTGACAGAACCGATGTATGCTTCGCTGTTTCCCATCTGGGTTTTTTGTACGAAAATGCGATCGTCCTTTCCTAAATAATTATCTAATAAAAGTGCGATTTCCTGTCTGTCGCTATTTTCTTTTTCTAAAATTTTTATAGCGAGGTCATCCGCTGGGTTGGTTGTCATCGGCGGTTTTTATATAAGTATGCTATTTTTTCAAAAAATATCATATATTAAACTTTATGTCAACAGGTGTTTTTAAAAAAACATTGTGAAATACTTAAGTTATGCCCTAATCGCCCACCGAAATATCATAAAATTGGCAAAAAGTCAATAGCTATTAATGCCCAATGCCCCATGCCCCATGCCCCATGCCCCATGCCCCATGCCCCATGCCCCATGCCCCATGCCCCATTCCCAATGCCCCATTCTAAAATATGTCTACTCCTTCTTTTGAATACATTTTGCCGGTAATTCGGGGAATTCAAGCGGGCCGCGAATATTACGTGTCGATGTGTCCGGTGCGTTTTTTGCCGAAATTGTTTCCCTTTGAATCTGAAGATTTGCCGCCGTCTATGCGGGCGAAACGCGCGCTTAACAAAGCTAGGATTCCCGAAATTGCTGATTATTTTGTTAAGAATCCTACAAATTATACTTGTGGGGCAATTGCTGCTTCGATTGATGCGGATATTACTTTTGAAGCAGTGGGAAATGAGGCCGAAGAACGGAAAATCGGTCGCTTGCGAGTGCCGATGGATGCTAAGTTTACTATTAATGACGGACAGCATCGGCGCGCGGCTTTTGAGATGGCTTTGAGGGAAAATCCGCAGTTGGGATATGAGACGGTGGCCCTGATTTTGTTTCTGGATATTGGGTTGGAAAAATCTCAGCAGATGTTTGCTGATTTGAACGGTTTTCAAGTTCCTTTGGAGGCGTCGCTAAGTCTACTTTACAACCACCGGGACGATGGCGCTTTTGTGGTCAAGGCTGTTGTTAAGCAGGTTGAGGTTTTCCGGTGTTTGACGGAGATGGAGAGGGGGAGTTTGAACGGGCGATCGCACAAATTGTTTACGCTGAGTGCGATCGATCGTGCTATCATGGCTTTGCTGTCTAATATTCACGGCAGCGAACAGGCAAAACCCTCTGGTTCTCGCACCAAAAAAGAACAGAAAGAGGAAGAACTTGCTCAAAAAATACAACTGGCGGTTAGTTATTGGAATGCGGTTTGCAGTTTTATTCCAGATTGGCAATTAGTTCTGCACAAGCAAGTTGCAGCGGGGGAAATGCGCCGGGATTGCGTACACTGTCACAGTGTTGTGCTTGAGAGTTTGGGGGAAGTTGGGGCCGCTTTGCTGTCGGTTTTTCCTGAGAGTTGGGAGGAACGTTTGAGCCTTTTGCAGCAGGTTGATTGGTCGATTTATAATCCTGATTGGGAGGGTGGGATTTTGTTGAAAGGCGGGATTTCTAAGTCGAGGGCGAGTGTTAGTTGGATGACTGATTATTTGAAGGTGAGGTTGGGTTTGGAAACCGCAGATGCACGCAGACAGTGATATAATTATCTCCTGTTTAGGCTAGAAAATTACTTTTTAGTCTGCTGACACTGCTTAAATTATCTAGTTTCTGCGTTATGGTTGTGCTTTGCGGTGCTTAACTTTTTGTTGAAAAAAGTGTTAAATTTTAGGTCGGATTGTATTTAATCATAGCGGGAGGAGAAAATGACTACAGGAGAAGAGTCCGTAAATAAGAATTTAGCATACTATCGACAACGTTTTGCCGCTCTTAATGTCAGTAATACACGCCAACGTGGTCAAGCTCATCATAAGCCAATATTACTATTATCAATCATCGATCTAATTGCTCAAGGAATAATTAGGGATAATCGAATTTATGTTTCAGACGACTTAATTAAAACCTTTAATAAATATTGGGATATCTTAGGTTCTGAATCTCACAATCGTGGTTTGCACTATCCATTTTGGCATTTGGAAGGCGATGGTTTCTGGCATAAAACATTAAAGTCGGGATTTAATGGTTCAAAGCCTAAGACCACTAACAAGCTAAGAGAAGCTGTAGAATACGGTAGTTGGGATAATGAATTATTCGCTTTACTTCAAGACCAAAATTCTAGAGCGGAATTAATAGATACACTGATTGCGACATGGTTTTCATTAAATAGGGAGGATATTGGAGATATTTTGCAAGTTAATCAAGACTTTGAAAAAGTTACTCAGACAGAAAGAGAACTATCAGACTCAGCAGTAATTACTGACGCAGAACCGAAATTTTATTTAACCAAATCTGCTGTTAGAAATGCTTTTTTCAGGAAAGCAGTAGTACATACATATGATTACAAGTGTGCATTTTGTCGATTGAAAGTCATCAGGAATCTCACTCAAACTATTGTAGATGGCTCACATATTAAGCCGTTTTCAAAGTTTTATGATAATCAAATTAATAATGGGATATCATTGTGTAAAAATCATCATTGGGCTTTTGACCAGGGTTGGTTTGCTATAGATGATAATTACAGAATTATGGTCGCTGATGACTTAGAAGAGGAATCCCCCAATGCCAGATGTATGAAAGATTTTCATAGTGAAACTATTCTCCTGCCAACTTCAGACCAAGATTTACCAAGACTTGAATCGCTAGAATGGCATCGGCTGAATGTATTTAGAGCTTAATGAAGTAACTGAGGTTGAAGACATGACAGAAACAATGCAAATACCACTCTTTCCACCCCGTAGTGTTAGTGAGTTAGTGACAGAAATAGAAAAATTAAGTAAAGAAATTAAAGAGTTATATTGTTTAGATGATATACCTTGGGTTTTAGGATATTCCGGCGGAAAAGACAGCACTACAGTAGTCCAGCTTATCTGGTATGCAATAGCAGAATTGCCACCTGAAAAAAGAACGAAAAAAATCTATGTAATCACAACAGATACACTTGTAGAAAATCCGATAGTTTCTACTTGGGTACGTCAGTCATTAAAACAGATGAAGTCTGCTGCTATAGAGCAACAGCTACCAATAGAACCTTATATGCTTTATCCAGATGTAAAAGATACTTTCTGGGTAAACTTGATGGGAAAAGGCTACCCAGCACCGAGACATGGATTTCGCTGGTGTACTGAACGCCTGAAAATCCTTCCTTCTAATCGGTTTGTTCGTGATATGGTGAGAATCAATGGAGAAGTAATTCTTATATTGGGTACTCGCAAAGCTGAAAGTATTAAGCGCGCGGTTTCAATGGAGAAACATGAAATAGGTCGCATGAGTGACCGTCTAAATAATAATTCTAGTTCCATTAAATCTCTGCTTTATCAGAGTCCTAGTCTGCCTAATTCCCTAATTTATAGTCCGATAGAAGATTGGCGAACTGATGAAGTCTGGATTTATCTAAATCAGTGGGCTAATCCTTGGGAAAATAGCAACAAAGATTTATTTACCATGTATCGAGGTGCAACAGCCGACAATGAATGTCCTTTAGTTGTCGATACTTCTACCCCTAGCTGCGGCAGTTCTCGCTTTGGCTGCTGGGTTTGCACAATGGTAAGCCAAGATAAATCTATGGAGGCAATGATTCAAAACGATGAGGAAAAAGAATGGATGCAGCCTCTTCTCGATATTCGCAACGAATTAGATATAAAAGACGATCGCCCAAAAAGAGACTTCCGACGCATCTACGGTAGAGTAGAACTGTTTGAACGCAACATGGGCGACGACACAACCTCCGTCGAACCCATCCCAGGGCCCTACACCAAATTCTGGCGAGAACACTGGCTGAGACGAGTCTTGGAAGCACAAACCCACATCCGCAAAACCGCACCCCTAGAAATGCGCGATATCACCTTAATTACCCCAGAAGAACTTAGCGAAATCCGCCGAATTTGGCTGGAAGAAAAGCATGAATTTGACGACTCTTTGCCCCGGATTTACGAAGAAGTCACGGGCGAACCTTTTGAAGATTCCCGTCCCGCCGCCGAAAGAAAACTCCTCGGTAGCGATGAATGGACTGCGATCGAAGAGATTTGCAGCGAGGACAAAATGCACCTCGAATTGATGGCAAAACTCCTCGATACAGAACGCCAATACTACACGAAGCCCCGCCGTACAGGCATTTACGCCGATTTGGACAAATGCTTTGAAACCAGTTCGCGATCGAAGGAAGAAGCGATTGGCAACGCCCACTATCAACGCAATTTAAAAAAAGCGGTGGAAGATATTAAAGCAAATCCGACGGAAAACATTCAGCAATTCAAAGATGCGATCGCCCAAACCAACAGTTCCGCCAAAAACGATACCGTTGATATTGCCAAACTTAAAGAAGAACTCGAAAGTAACAGCAATCAAAGCAGGCAGCTATCTTGGGCGGATATTAAATTTTCACCGCCAAATTCACGAGAGGAAAAACCTAGCGATTAGCACGCGCTAGCCTGCGGTTAAACCCAAACTTGTTGACAGCCACCCCGCCGAGCGATCGCATATAATGGTTTTTCAACTAACCGCAGCATTAACAAACCACCATCGTTTAAATTACACAATTTTTACGACCATGCTTGACCCTAATATTCCCCATCAGGATCTTACATACAGCATCATCGGCTGTGCAATGAGAGTACACCGGAGGACACAAAAAGGTTTAAGAGAAAAACATTACCAAAGAGCATTTGATGCAGAAATGCTGAAATCCAGTATTACAACAGAAATGGAATATCCCAGACAAATTTATGACGGTCAAGTTTGGATGGGAATTCTCTATCTAGATCATTGGGTAAATGAATGTATTGTAGTAGAAGATAAAGCCGTAAATTATCCAATGACCGATAAAGACCAAGCTCAAATCATAGCTTACTTAGCATCGACAGGAGCGAAAGTAGGTTTATTTATCAACTTTGGTCGCAGTAAATTAGAATATCACCGCATTCTCCCACCAAAATCCGTACAAGGTTGGCAACAACACATTCAACCATACTTGTGGCGGCCGAAAACAAATGGCAGAGGTTGGACAAGAGGAAGTGCAGGAACCTATGAAGAAACAGATGACGAACTCCCATTACCTCCCAACATTCAGTCCCAAAACGAAGAGGAAGATTCAACCGGTGTAATTGATTGGTAGCAAGGGAGGAGGGCGGTTAGCAGCGGATTTTGTAACGGATGTAACGGATGTAACGGATGATTAGTGGGAGATCACCAAATCTGCCACTAACCGCCGCCCACCAACCACCCATCCGCTAAATCCGCGACCAAATCTGCCACTAACCGCCGCCCCACCAACCACCCATCCGCTAAATCCGCGACCAAATCTGCCACTAACCGCCGCCCCACCAACCACCCATCCGCTAAATCCGCTACAAAATCCGCTGCTAACCGCCGCCCCACCAACCAACAACATCTACATTTATAATGCAATTCCTCGAACTCGTCCTCAAAAACTTCGGCCCATATTCCGGCACCCAAACCATCAATCTCCGCCCCGAAAAAGACGGAAATCCCTGCCCAGTCATTTTATTTGGCGGCATGAATGGCGGCGGCAAAACCACCCTCATGGACGCCATTCGCCTCGCCCTCTACGGCGGTCGCGCCCAATGTTCCACCAGAGGCAATTTAAGCTACAGCGACTTTCTCAATCAATGCGTCAACCGCCACACTCCCCCATTAGAAGATACCCGCGTCGAACTAACATTTGAACAAGTCCAAGATGACAAATTAGCTCAATTCAAAATAGTTAGATACTGGAAAAAATTAGATATCAAAGACAACTTAAGTATTCTCATCTACAGCGAGATTGTCAGCGATTGGTGGTCGGACAAAGCAATTACTAACACCTGGGACGAATACATCGAAACCCTTTTGCCAGTCGGAATATCCAACCTATTTTTGTTTGACGGCGAACAAGTAAAAGAACTCGCCGAACTCGAAACACCGCCAGATTTTGTCGTCGGGGCAATTAAATCTCTTTTAGGTTTAGAATTAGCAGAACGCCTCGCCGTCGATTTAGAAATATTAGCCGGCCGCAAGCGGAAAGAAATTGCTGGCAAAAAAGACTTGGCTGCTTTAGAGAAAATCGAAGAAACGTTTAAGAAAATTACTGACGAAATAGACTCAGCTAAGCAAGAACAAGCCAGCTTTAAAAACGAGTTAGATAAAGCTCAAAAAAATCAGCAACAAGCATCAGAAAAGTTTATTTATGAAGGAGGAAAAATAGCCGCCGATCGCAGTCAACTAGACAGACAGCTAAACGACTACAGGAATCAGGCAGACAAAACCCGTCAAGCCATGATGGAATTGGCGTCAAATACGCTACCACTAGCCCTAATTTCGCCCTTGCTAAGTGAAGCAAAAATTCAAGCAGAAACAGAAGTCAGCCAGCAGCAAGCAAAGATTGCCCAAAATGTTATCAAACAAAGAAGCGATCGCCTTCTTAACTATATCGCGGAAATCTCATTAAATCCCCAACAGCTAGATAAAATTCAAGACTTCATCCGCCAAGAAAACCAAGAACTAGAACAGCAAGCCGGAACAGACGCCCCGCCCTGGATGAACGCCGACAACAACAGCATCCAGCAACTAGAAAACCTCCTTAGCTACCAAATCAAAGCCCAGCAAACTCTAGCCCGCGATCAAATAGAAGAAATCAAAAACATCGAATCAGAAATTGACTTCACAGACAGAGAACTCGCAGCCGCAGCTTCCCCCGAAGCCTACGAAAAACTAGAAGAAGAGGTCAGGAAAGCCCAAAAAGCAGTCGCTATCGCAGCCGCCGCCTTGGAATCAGCCAACCGCCGCGTCGATGAATTAGAGAGAGAATTAGCCAAAAACCAAAAAGAACTAGAAAACTACAGCAGCGAATACATCACCATCAGAAACAGCCAACACGTCATCGCTTCGATCGCCAAAGCCCAAGCTACCCTGAAACTCTTTAAAGAAAAACTCACCCTCAAAAAACTCAACAAACTCGAAATAGAAATTACCGACTGTTTCCGCTACCTGTTGCACAAAACCGACCTCGTGCACAGAGTTGCGATCGACACTCAAACATTTAGCCTCTCCATTTACGATCCAGAAGGCAAACCGGTACCCAAACACCGACTTTCAGCCGGGGAAAAACAATTGCTGGCGATCGCCTTTTTGTGGGGATTGGCTAGAGTATCCGGGAGACAATTGCCAGTGGCGATCGACACTCCCTTGGGCCGCCTCGACTCCTCCCACAGAAACAACCTAGTCGAACGCTATTTCCCCTCTGCCAGCCACCAAGTCATCCTGCTTTCTACCGACACGGAAATTAGAAAAGTAGAATACGAAAAACTCCAAGAATTAGAGGCGATCGCCCACAGCTACCTCCTCAAATACGACTCCGCCAAACACCAAACCACCGTCGAAAAAGGTTACTTCTGGGAATAAAAATTCGCGCTAAAAAATAGCCGCAACCCCCTTGACTTTGCTGGGGAGTTGCGGTACTATATATATCATAATGGGATGGTTGCGAAAATTTTATTTTTGCCACCATCCCATTATTAAGGATAAATCCTACTAAAATAAGAATACCAAAAAAAACCGATTTAATCAAGTCGCGCCGTGTAAAAAAATGTTAATTATTTCGGGTAATCTAGAGGCTTTGCTTCCCCAACATTAACACTGTTTACAATATACCAAAAAATCTCAAACTCATGGAACCACCAGTCGATCGCATCCGCCTATCCCAAACAGGCAAAGACCAACTATCAAAACTGAAACGATCGACAAAAATCGATCAGTGGAATATTCTATGCAGGTGGGGTTTTTGCCGATCGCTCGCCGAACCCAGCATCCCATCCCCAGTACCAATTCCCAGCGACAGCAACGTCGAGTTAAGCTGGGATGTTTTCGGCGGCGACATGGCCGATATCCTGATAATGGCCCTCAAGCAGCGCTGTTATCAAGACAATTTAGGCACAGAAAAAGAAACTCTAGCGAAACAATTTCGCCTGCACTTGCACCGAGGGATTGGTTATTTGGCGGGCGATCCGAATATTAAGAAAATTGAAGACTTGGTGGCGATCGCTCTTTCGCCTGAAAAATTAAGAAATTAACTGATTGTTGACTGTTGGCGGTTCACTCATGTTATTGGTTATATCAATTGCGGTTGGATCGGAATGATTTAACCGCAGAGTACGCAGAGAACACAGAGGAAGAGAAGAGAGAGAGGAATAATTTCGATGAATCGTGGATTTGATATTATTAGCAGACTCAAACAAGTAACAAATAACTTATTACTTCAGTAACAGGGGGAAAAAATGACCTACTGGGCCTTGACCTTCCCCAATATCCAAAGCATATTTGAGAGCAGTAGTCACATAATCCTTAGCCAATGTCACCGCCGTCAATAAATCTTTACCTAATGCTAAATTAGCGGCGATCGCAGCACTCAAAGTACAACCAGTCCCGTGAGTATTGGGAGTATCAACATTCTCAGTCTTCAAAACATCCAACCGCGTACCATCAAACCAAACATCAATTCCCCGCAAATCTCCCGCCATCCCGCCGCCTTTCACCAAAACAGCTTTCGCACCCAAACGGTAAATCTGCTGCGCCGCCGATCGCATATCGTCTAGAGAAACAATCTGCAAACCGCTCAAAATAGTCGCCTCAAACCGATTCGGAGTCACGACAGCAGCCATTGGAATCAAAACATCGCGCAAAAATGCGATCGCCCCGTCATCAATCAATCGATCGCCCGATCGTGAAACCATCACCGGATCGACAACCAAATTCCCTATTCCCAAAGCTTTTACCTGTGAAGCCACCGCCGCCATAATTTCCCGATTCAGCAGCATCCCAGTTTTCACAGCGTGCACCTCAATATCCCCAACCACCGCCTCAATTTGAGCCGCCACAGCCTCCGCAGACAAAGCATCAACTCGCATCACCCCCAAAGTATTTTGAGCCGTCACGCAAGTCAAAGCACTCGTACCGTGCACACAGTGAAACGCAAAAGTCCGCAAATCCGCCTGAATTCCGGCCCCACCGCCACTATCGGAACCCGCCACAGTCAAAGCCACAGGAATCCTAGATTTAATCATCTTCTTTCAACCCCAGATAAACACAAAAATTCCCCAGACACATCCCAATCATATCTGTGGCACGGGCATCCCGCCTGTGCTTCCCCGTGGCACGGGCATCCCGCCTGTGCTTCCCCGTGGCACGGGCGTCCCGCCTGTGCTTCCGAAGGGGTTAAAATTCCCAAACAAAATTAGCTATGATTAAACCAAATGTAAAGAATTATTGCAAACAACAGTGAAACTCACCCGAATCGACCTCAACTCTTGGATCTTCCACATCGCCGGCCAAACAATCCTCGTCGATCCCTGGCTAGTCGATCCCCTCGTATTTTACGGTCAACCCTGGCTGTTCACCGCCTACCACAACACCCCCGGATTCTTCACTCCCAGCAGCTTACCGCCGATCGACCTCATCCTAATTTCCCAAGGATTAGACGACCACTGTCACAGACCAACACTCGAAAAGCTCGATCGCACAATTCCCGCGATCGCCTCACCCACCGCCGCCAAAGTCCTCAGCAGTTTAGGCTACACCCATATCACATCTTTAGCAAATTGGCAAGAGTTAAATTTTAAAGAAAAGTTACAAATTACCGCCGTACCCGGAGCCGAAATCGGGCCCGGACAGGAAGAAAACGGCTACTTGCTCAAAGATTTAAGCAGCGGCGAGACACTTTATTACGAACCGCACTTACCACCCTTAGAAAAAGTCAAACAGAAAATAGACACAGTAGACGTAGCCATCGCCCCAGTCATCGGTCAAATCTTCCCATTCCTCGGACAAGTAATTATCGGCCCTGCAGAAGCCCTCAGCCTCGCCCAAACACTGAAACCTCGGTTTTTTCTGCCTACAGCGGCGGGAGACATCCGAGCCACAGGCATTTTACCAATGTTAGTGCGATCGATCGGCAGCATCCCCGAATTTCGCGATTTACTAGCAAAATCGGGACTCTCCACCCAACTCCTCGAACCCGAACCAGGCCAAACCCTGGAAATTTTAGATTTTAGATTTTAGATTTTAGATTTTTTAGATTTTAGATTTTAGATGCTCGATATTTTCGATTTTTTAGATGGGAGATGGGAGATTCAATGCCAAATCCCCAATCTAAAATCCCAAAATCGCCAAATCCCAAATCGCCAAATCGCCAAATCCCCAATCTAAAATCTAAAATCTAAAATCATCTTGGCGGGCGACGGTTACGCAAAAACTCAGGAATATCCAATCCCAAATCCTGCGGCGGTTTCGCTTTCGGATCGGGCGTCTGTTGAGCAGGAGTCACCGGCACAGTTGCAGCCCGCCAAGGAGCATTAACATTTTGTGTCCGCCCCGGAGGCGGAGGCGACGCAACTTCTCCAGAAAAACCCGTAGCGATCACAGTAATCTTAATTTCGCCCTGAAGCCGCTCGTCAATCACCGCTCCAAAAATAATATTGGCATTCGGATCGACAACCTCGTAAATCGTCTCAGCCGCCGCATTCACCTCGTGCAGCGTCATGTCAGTACCGCCAGTGATGTTAAACACCACACCTCTAGCGCCCTCAATCGACGAAGCTTCCAGCAGAGGCGAAGAAATAGCCTGCATCGCAGCCTCCCTAGCCCGCGACTTGCCAGAACCCACACCGATGCCCATCAAAGCCGAACCCGCATCAGCCATTACTGCCCGCACGTCAGCAAAGTCCACATTCACTAAACCGGGAATAGTAATAATGTCAGAAATACCCTGAACCCCTTGGCGCAGGATATCGTCAGCAACTCGAAAAGCCTCTTGTACCGGCATTTGTTCCGAAATCACAGACAGCAGCTTGTCGTTAGGAATTACGATCAGCGTATCCACCCGGGTTTGCAAAGCCGCAATCCCTTCCTCAGCTTGGCTGGTGCGCCGCCGTCCCTCAAACGTAAAAGGCCGCGTTACTATGCCCACAGTCAAGGCGCCCATTTCCTTAGCCACCTCAGCCACGATCGGAGCCGCGCCCGTGCCCGTACCACCGCCCATGCCGGCCGTGATAAATACCAAATCCGCGTGATTCAGAGCATTAGCAACCTCGTCGCGAGATTCCTCCGCAGCCTTTTGACCGATCGCCGGATTGCCCCCGGCCCCCAAACCGCGCGTCAACTTCTGTCCGACTTGCAAGCGTTTCGGAGCATTTGAGAGAACCAGAGCTTGGGAATCTGTATTCACACACCAAAACTCGACACCAGAAACCTCGCTAGCAATCATCCGGTTAACGGCGTTGCCCCCACCGCCGCCGACGCCAATTACTTTGATTTTGGCAGCACTGCTGGGCATTATGTCTTTGGGATTGACCATAGGATCGATATCAATACTATCTACATTTACATAACCAGACTTGCGTCTAAAGGGATTGGCGGAATCTGCAGCCACCGGAAAATTTTTTACTTCTTCCGAAGGGGGACTGTCTTGGTCAGACCCCTGTCTATTATTAAGCTTCATTAGAGTCGGGGATGGTAGATTAGAGCTTGTTAACTAAACGCCAATTCACAATCAACTATAGGCTAAGTTGCGCGAAAAACTAACACAGATCGATGCTTAATGTTAGCAATCTCGGATTTGGCCGACCTCGCTAGCCTAGACCTCGCTTGACGCCATCAAGGTACTTGACCGGATTAAGGCAATTGTAAGCAAGGCAGAAGGAAAAAAAAATGGATACTAGGCCCAGACGCGGGGCGCTATCCAAAAACTGTGCTGATTTCAAGCTCTGCCTATCGATCCTTATGGGCAAAAATTCTGCCTATCGATCGATACCTTCTACCTTCTGTTGACAGAGGATCAATTCTGGGCGCGAGTGGGTGCGGGAGTGGAACTCTCCAAACTGGGGGGGAGTTCTGGCAAATGGACGATCGGCGAAGCAGGATTTTTCAAGTCAATGTAGGCTATTTTGCTTGAATCTAGCTGTTTTGGCAATTGTCGCATTCGGTCTAAAACCTTAAGTTGCTCCGCAGTCTTGGAACTGTACGGCCCTAAGTGTACGGTACCGATCTCTGTTTTCAAGATCAAGTTTTTCGGGTTTTGCCAATTAATCTCAAACACTTTCACCGTCAAGCCGCTGAGTCCTTGGTAAAACTGCGGCCAAGAGGCGCGATACTCTTCCAAAGGCCCGATGACTTTTAAAGTGGGCAAAGAACGCTGAGGCGGAGGTCCCGGAATGCTGCCGGGCCCGATCGAACTCTTGGGCGATCGTACAGCAGTATAACTATCCGACGGCATCCAACCTCCGCGAGCGTCCAGCCACCCCACTTTTTCCTTCTCACTGTTCGATCTCAACACCGCCGTCGGCTGCGCCACCGCCACCGGCAGGCGTTCTGCCACTTCTATAGTCAAACTCGGCGGAAACAAGTTACGAGTCACCTTCGCTTTAGCTATAGGCCCCGTTGACTCCAGCTTTTTGGCCAGGGCCTGCGGTTGAATCCCCCACAATGACTGGGGGTAAGACAGCGGCACCAAAGACCGCACCGCCTTATCCGACAGCCACTGATTGCCCTCCACCTTCACTTGTTCCGATCGGGCAATCAACCAAGCCGGCTGAGCAATCCACCACAGCAAACCTCCGGCGATCGCGCTCGCTGCCAGCATTTGCCACACAACAGCCGCCAATCGAGCGCGACGGAGCTGCCGCAACTTTTGGCGTCTGCGCCCTAACTCTGTTTGAGAAACCGCTCCAAAACTAGCCATCTACCTCTTGACAATATAGTAATTAAGCATTAGCACAAATTCAAAACTGTTTAATCTCTCTCTTGAACCCTGTTTTCCCCTACCATTTAACCAGATCCCCGCAAATTTACCCAGACTCCGGCGAATATCAGTAATATCACGGATACCGCTAAGTAATAAAAAATTATTAATTAAAAACTCCCAATTCCAGCGCCGGGAAAACCCCTTACCAGATAAAGGTTCTTTGGGTATTTAGGGCATTACCCCACAGTGCAAAAGGTTACAAATCAAACTAAACTCAAGTAAAGAAAGTTTAGACTTTCGATTAACTTTTTTAACTTTTATTCGGCTTCAATTGTGATCGCACTCGAATTAGACAGATTCTATAAAGCCTGCAACCCCAGCAAGACCCTTGTTGCGGGAGACCCAGGGGATTATCAATACTACATTGATTTTGGTTCCGTGCGTGGCGGCAAAATCATTGAATCTTTACAGCGAACCATTACCCGCATTTCCCCCAACGAGCCAACCTGTCAGCTATTTACAGGACATATCGGGTGTGGCAAATCTACGGAATTGTTTCGACTAAAAGCTGAGTTAGAGCAAGAGGGTTTTTGCGTCGTCTACTTTGAGTCTTCCCAAGACTTAGACATGGGGGATGTAGATATCAGCGATATTTTGCTGAGCATTGCGCGCCAAGTCAGCGAAACTATGGAATCGGCTAAAATCAAACTCAGACCGAGCTATTTTACAAATCTGTTTGCAGAAGTGGCAGAATTTTTGCAGACTCCCATAGATTTGTCAGCGGAAGCCGAGTTATCTGTAGGCATTGCTAGAGTGACTGCTAAAACTAAAGACTCTCCCAAACTGCGATCGCAACTCAGGCAATATCTCGAACCCCGCACCAACAGCATCTTGCAGTCGATCAACGAAGAACTCCTCAACAAAGCTAACGCCGAACTCAAGCAGCAAGGCAAAAAAGGGCTCGCAGTCATCGTTGACAACCTCGATCGCCTCGACGCCTCCCTCAAACCCAGCGGACGCACCCAGCCAGAATATCTGTTTTTAGACCGAGGCGAACAGTTGAAAAAACTTAATTGCCATGTTGTCTACACGATTCCCCTGACTTTGATTTTTTCCAACGACTTCGGCCGCCTCGCCAGTCGATTTGGAGTCAAGCCCAAGGTGATGCCGATGGTACCAGTACAAGTGCGATCGGGCGAAGACCACCTCGAAGGAATGGCACTGCTGCGGCAGTTAGTATTAGCTAGAGCTTTCCCCGCAGTTGCTCCCCATCAACGCATTGATTTGATTTCCCAGGTGTTTGACTCTCCCGAAACTTTAGATCGGCTTTGTCGGATTAGTGGCGGTCACGTTCGCAATCTACTGATGCTTTTGTATAGCTGTTTGCAGCACGAAGACCCTCCCTTCTCTCGCGAATGCCTCGAAAGCGTCATTCAAGAATATCGCGATGACCTTTTGGGAGCCATCAATGACCTGGAATGGGAATTGCTGTTTCAAGTCGTCAACCGACAAAGTGTAACCGGCGAAGAAGAGTCTCAAATCTTGTTGCGAAGTATGTTTGTCTTTGAATACCGCGATCAAGAAGGTCGTTGGTTTGGGATTAATCCAGCCCTAGCAGAAACCAGAAAATATAAGGAGTGGCTGCAGCGCAGTGAGCCAAAATAGTTGAGATTTTTGAGATGGCTTGGCGACTCTAAGAACCCTTAACCACGAGAGACTTAGAAAGTATTTAACTGAAAATTCATCGCTCACAACTCCGAAATTTTACCATCCAATACAGAAATCAGTCAGCGGTTTTTGCCCCTGGCTGATTTCTGTTGAAGGCTGGGTATAGGCGGTGAATTTTGTTGTCGTGTAAAACTTGGCCGCCACTAAGGACTTTGCCCACTCTCAACTCTCATATCTGCACTGTCAGACCCCCTATGTCTGTTTTTACCTGTTGCTCTTAATTTCAGATAATCCCATCCCGGAGAACATTTTATTTTGCTGTTGTTCTAAATGCCTGCTACAGATATATCTGAGTTGTTTACTAATAGCTAGTCGTCGGTATGAGCATAAACTTAGGGGTTGGCTATTTATCATCTGTAGTCCTTTATATATAGCTGAATAAAAAAATCTAAGATAACCTTAAATTTTTATTGGGAAGTCTAGCATTCTCTGAGATTGAGAGGTATGATATCTTTACATTGACTCTAATAACTATGTAAGTATTGATAGGACAAGTACGGAAAACTACGTATTTATACAGAGATAAGGCGTCAGACAGAGACGGCGATGTCTAAGTAGATACGCTTTCAGTCACGATTGGCGAGCGTTAGGTAATAGATTTATGCAAAAGAGGTGCACGCATGACCGATCTAATTAAGGTACAAGAAACTGCCAACTACAACGAGCGCTCGCTCAAAACTCTGGTCAGGTCCATCACAATGTCTCAACACCAATTCTCGCTAATTTTGGTGCGCTGCAACTACGAGCAGTTGCGGCAACAAATAGCGCAGCGGCTGCGAGAAGTGTCCCCAGTTCCAATTCAAGATATCGTCCTGCCACCTTCAGTTAAAACCCTCTACACGACCCTGCAGGCAAGCACTTTTCACGAGGGGTACTCGCCTGTCGGTGCCGCCTCGGCTTTGATGGTATTCGGTTTAGAAACAGTAGTAGCGATCGACGAACTGATGGCTTCTACCAATCAAGTGCGAGACGAATTTCGCAAAAATTTTTCCTGCCCAGTGATTTTGTGGGTAACAGATGACATCGTAACCAAAATGATTCGTCTGGCCCCGGATTTCAAAAGTTGGGCCGCCGCCACAATTAAATTTGAAATGGGCGTTGACGAATTAATTAATTTCCTCGCTAGGCGGGCCGATACTATATTTAAAATAGGCGAACTCAATCAAGAACTCGCCAGTAGCAACGTCAGCACCATCGCTAATTGTGAGACCTGCGAAACCCAGTGCGAAAAACGCGGCCTGGAGCGCGAAATCAGCCCTGGAGAACGCTTTCTAACTTTTAACTCAGGGCCCCAAAACCGAGGACAATCAGATGTCCACTCGTATTCGCCCTTGAGTCCTGGCAATACCTTCGATTTGGCGATCGGCTCTTTGCCACGCCGAGAACTAGAATTAGCTTTAAGAGATTTACAAAATCGCGGTCAAGAATTAGAACCCGCCCTCAAAGCCAGCCTGCAATTCGTTCTCGGTCGAGATTACTATGTCAGCGACCAAACCGAAACCGCCTTAATTCACTACCAAGAAAGTTTAGTATTTTGGCAGCATCAAACTGGCAATTGGGAACTCGCAAACTGGGAAAATTCCGAAAACCGAGAAACCCTCTCCTGCTCATTGTCGAATCCTGTCCCCAAAGTTTTATTTTTAGAGAGAGAAGGCATAGTGCTGTTTCACATAGCCCTGTGTCACCGCTTGCAAGCAGCCAGAAACCCCGTAGCCAACCGCCAGCACTGGGAACAAGCTTGGATTAGCCTGGAACAATCTAGAAACGCTTTCTCCCTGGCCTCACGCCCGGAATTGGTAGCTGAGGTGACAGCACACCTCGGAGAAGTGCTGCAGCGCCTGAAAGCTTGGGGAGAGTTGCAAGCATTAGCTGAAAATTCTTTGCAGTTGCACTTCACTTACGGTACTCCCAGCCAACTAGCTCAAGATTACGGCTTTTTGGCTGAAGTTGCCCTGCAAGAGTCGAGGTGGAGTCAAGCCCGCCAGCTAGCAGAGTTGGCTTTGGCAATTTTGGATCAAACGCCTCATGATTTGAGATTGCTGATTGAAGATTTGAGATTGGGGTTTGAGGGAAATTATCCAGAATTTCTGGGCCCTAACGAGTTAAGTAACGAACCCAAATCTAAAATCCAACATCCTAAATCCGACAGGAGTTCGTATCTTTTACTTTTAGCCCGAAGTTTGCGGCAGCTAGGCCAGTGGGAAGCGGCGGTTCATTCTTTGGAGTTGGCTCAATCTCAAAGCGAGCCGAAGTACGACCCCCGACTTTACATCGATATTTTGACGGAATTGCAAGCGGTTTATTTCGAGCAGGGAGAGTATCTTAAAGCATTTCGGATTAAAAAAACCCAGCGTTCGATCGAATATCAATACGGATTTAGAGCTTTTATTGGAGCCAGCCAATTGCAGCAGCAGCGCCAAGCAGTCAATCCTTCAGGCCCCTCAGCTCAAAACCAAGCTGCCATCGCAGCCTCCATGACAGCTTACTCCCGCCAAACAGATATCAATAGCTTGCTAGAAAGAATTAGCAGGGACGACCATAAATTAACTATTATTCACGGGCCCAGCGGAGTCGGGAAAAGTTCTCTAGTCAATGCCGGCTTAGTACCAGCTTTGAAAAATATTACTCCGGGCGCGCGCGATACATTGCCCGTAGTAGTCAAAGTTTACACCGACTGGCTGGTGGAGTTAGAAAATGCTTTGAACAGCGCACTGTACGACAAACAAGCCGAAGAGGAAAGTAAATTCATCTCCACAGGACTACAGGAAATCCACAAAAGAAGTTGCTCGGTTATTCCGGCTCGCAGCTCGGAAGTCTCTTCTTTTATTATAGAGCAGTTGCGCGAAAATGCCACAAATAATTTGTTGACTGTGCTGATTTTCGATCAATTTGAAGAGTTTTTCTTTGTTTCGACTTCAGTGGCACAAAGACAACTTTTTTATAATTTTTTGCGTTTGTTTTTGAACTTGCCTTATGTCAAGATAATTCTGTGCTTGCGCGAAGATTATTTGCACTACTTACTAGATTGCGATCGCTTCCCAAATCTTGACGCTATTAACAATAATATTCTCGACAAAAGTATCCGCTACCAACTGCGGAGTTTTTCTATCAAAGACGCGCGGGCTGTCATCGGACACTTAACAGAACGGGCGGAATTTTATTTAGAGCCGGCACTGATCGATGCCTTCGTAGAAGATTTAGCAGACGAACTGCAAGAAGTCCGACCAATCGAATTGCAGGTAGTAGGAGCGCAACTGCAAGAAGAAGGTATTACCAGTCTAGCACAATACCAGCAATTGGGGGACAATCCCAAAGCGGAATTAGTGAAACGCTCGCTCGAAAGAGTCATCTCTGACTGCGGGCCCGTTAACGAAGACGCAGCTTGGAAAATCTTGTTTTCCCTGACAGATGAAAGAGGCGTTAGACTGATAAAAACCAAACACGAACTCTCGTTAGTTACAGGCTCGCAGCCAGCCGATGCCCGCGAAACCGAATTATCGGCGATCGGCAAAAACAGAATTTCCCTACCGCGACAGTTCGCTGCATACCCTGAAAACCGACAAAAGAAAACCGACAACCTCGACTTAATTTTAGACATTTTAGTTGGTCACGGTTTGCTATTTCTGCTACGGGAAGCGCCCGAAGACCGCTATCAATTGGTACACGACTATTTAGTGCGACCAATCCGCCAAAGATTCGGCTTAGAAGCCCGACTGCATAAAGCAGAAGCAGATAAAAAAATGAGTCAAGCACAGCTCTACCGAGCCAATACTTTTCTCAAACAACTGCTGGGATTAGCAGTGATCGGCGTCATGCTGCTCACCAGTTCCACCATCGCCGCCGTAAATTTTTGGTGGCGGGCTGTGGGTCAAAAACAGCTAGCTGTCGCTCAAACTCAGCGAGCCGAAATCAGTACCCTGACAGCCGCTTCTGAAGCACTTTATTTCTCAAACAACAAATTTGACGCCATGATGGAAAGTTTGAGAGCTGGTAAAAAGTGGAAACAGATCGAACACTCCCAACAAATGTCTACTCTCAAAGACACCGAAATTCTGATTTCTGCCGCCCTCCAGCAGGCAGTTTATGGAGTCAAAGAACGCAACCGCTTGGAAGGACATGGCGATGTAGTTTGGGGTCTTAGCTTCAGCCCAGACGGCGAAACAATAGCTTCTTCCAGTGTAGATAAAACCGTCAAACTTTGGCGGCGCGACGGGAGTTTGCTGGCAACTTTCAAAGGCCACACTAACAGCGTCTCCTCTGTCGCGTTCAGTCCCGAAAACAAAACCATAGCCTCGGCAAGTTTAGATAAAACTGTCAAAATTTGGCAAACAGACGGCAGTTTGCTGGCCACTTTCAACGGGCATACTAATAGCGTTACCAGCGTTGCTTTTAGCCCTGATGGTCAAACGATCGCCAGTGGCTCTACAGACAAAACTATCAAACTTTGGAAAACCGATGGCACGCTGCTGCGAACGATCGAACAATTTGCTCCCGTAAATTGGCTAAGCTTCAGCCGCGACGGCAAAATAATCGCTGTGGCGAGCGATGACGGTACTGTGAAACTGTGGAGTTCCGACGGTAAGTTAATCGCTAATTTGTGGCACAGCGAAAACAGACAACCCTCGAAAATTTACACCGTCAGTTTCTCCCCCGATGGTGAAACGATCGCCAGTGCGGGTGAAGATAAAACGGTGAAAATCTGGAGCCTAGCTGCACTCAAACACCCAGCAACAGAAAATTCAACACAAGCAAAAAAAGGTGAACTGCTAACAACTTTGCGGGGACACAGCAAGTGGGTATTTGGTGTCAGTTTCTCCCCCGACGGTCAAACACTTGCTTCGGGAAGTGCAGACGGGACTGTCAAACTCTGGAGTCTGGCTGGTGTTGGCGACAAACGCCCAACCGATGCTAGCAACATTAAACCAGAGAGTCGCTTACTGAGAACTTTTGAGGGACACGCCGATCGAGTTACTCAGGTGAGTTTTAGCCCCGAAGGCAAAACCTTGGCTTCGGCAAGTTTTGACAAAACTATCAGGCTGTGGCGACTCGATGACGTGCCGCTCAAAACCCTCGACGGACACCAAAACCGGGTGCAAGGCGTGAGTTTTAGCCCCGACGGCCAAAGGCTGGCTTCTGCTTCTACGGACAACACTATCAAACTCTGGAGCCGCACGGGGGTTTTGCTGGAAACCTTGGAAGGACACACTCAGAGAGTCGCCAGCGTCAGTTTCAGCCCCGACGGCCAGCTACTTGCTTCTGGGAGTTACGACAAAACGGTGAAAGTCTGGAGTTTGACAGAAGATGGCATGAATAATATTCTCCCTTGTCCTTCGGCTCCGCTATTCCCGTGTTCGCCTTCTGTGCTGTTCACTCTCGACGGCCACGCCGACAGCGTGATGAGCGTGAGTTTTAGCCCCGACGGCGAGGTTCTGGCTTCCGCGAGCAAGGATAAGACTGTGAAACTCTGGACTAGAAACGGCAGGTTGATTAAGACTTTGACGGGACACACAGGCTGGGTGACTGGGGTGACTTTCAGTCCCGACGGCTCGATGCTGGCTTCTGCAAGCGATGATGGTACTCTCAAACTCTGGAATCGGGACGGTCGTTTGCTGAGAACTTTTGAAGGAGCTCACAACAGTTTTGTGTTGGGGGTTGCTTTTAGCCCTGATGGCAAAATGCTGGCTTCGGCTGGTTACGACAATTCGGTGAAGTTGTGGAAGGTAGATGGGACTTTGGTGGCGACGCTACTGAAGGGTTCTAGCGACAGCGTGACTAGCGTTGCTTTTAGCCCGGATGGTTTGTTGGTTGCTTCGGGTAGTTACGATCATAAGGTGAAACTGTGGAGTCGCAGCGGGACTTTGCTGAAAACTTTGACGGGTCACAAGGATAGCGTGATGAGTGTGAGTTTTAGCCCGGATGGGAAGGTTCTGGCTTCTGCGGGCCGGGATAATCGGGTGATTTTGTGGAATTTGGATCTTGACGATTTGCTGGTGAGGGGCTGTGACTGGGTGGGAGATTATCTCAGAACTAATCCTAATGTGAGCGATCGCGATCGGCGTCTCTGCGACGGGGTGGTGGCAAAACCAAATCAATTTTAGATTTTAGATTTTCGATTTTTGATTGGGGGATTCAGTCGATTTTAGATTTTAGATTTTAGATTTTCGATTGGGGGATTCAGTGCATTTTAGATTTTACTCACCCCCTTGATGAGCTCGATCACTAATTTCTCC
>NZ_JAUBTV010000072.1:0-12094 GCF_036705145.1 Microcoleus sp. B5-D4
GGCGGGCTCTTCGGCCCAACCCCTACTCCCCACAAGCAGAAAATTCACTCTTTGTGGAACAGGCATCTTGCCTGTTCATGTCCGGGCGGGCTAGAAGCCCAACCCCTACTCCCCACAAGCAGAAAATTCATTCTTTGTGGAACAGGCAAGATGCCTGTTCTTAGAAAATACTGCAAAATGTTCGATCGCACATCACCGTCCATCCACCTTCATCTACACTGAAAAATTTAAGATATTCGATCGCACCCATCGCCCCAAACCCGATTTTCGTATCGAACTGTTAAGCTCTGTTTCATTTCATTGAAATCTCTCCCCTATATCCCCACCGCATCCCAAGTCCGTGATACCATCACACCTGAGTAATGCCTATAGAAAAAAACTGGAGAGAAAAGCTTTGACACTAAGGGTTGCAGTAGTAGGTTCAGGCCCTGCGGGTTCTTCCGCCGCCGAAACATTGGTAAAAGCAGGCATCGAAACATACCTATTCGAGCGTAAATTAGACAACGCCAAACCCTGCGGTGGGGCGATTCCCCTGTGCATGGTCAGCGAATTTGACTTGCCGCAAAGTATTATTGACCGCCAAGTCAGAAAAATGAAAATGATCTCCCCCTCTAACGTCGAGGTGGACATCAATATTGAAAACGCACACGAATACATCGGTATGTGCCGCCGCGAAGTGCTCGATGGCTTCATGCGCGATCGCGCCGCTTCCTTGGGTGCAAAACTAATTAACGGCACCGTTCACAAATTAGAAATTCCCGGCAACAATACAGACCCCTATACTCTCCACTATGCCGACCACTCCGACGGCAGTGCAATGGGAATTCAGAAAACTCTGAAGGTGGATTTGGTGATTGGGGCTGACGGCGCCAACTCCCGCGTAGCAAAGGCGATCGACGCTGGTGATTACAATTATGCGATCGCCTTCCAAGAGCGCATCCGCCTGCCGGAAGATAAAATGGCTTACTACCACGACTTAGCCGAAATGTACGTCGGCGATGACGTATCTACCGACTTCTACGCTTGGGTGTTCCCCAAATACGACCACGTAGCCGTCGGCACCGGCACGATGAAAGTCAATCAAGCCAGTATCAAAAAGCTGCAAGCAGGCATCCGCGCCCGCGCTGCCAAAAAATTGATGGGCGGTGAGATTATTAAAGTGGAAGCTCACCCCATCCCGGAACATCCGCGTCCCCGCCGGGTTGTCGGCCGAGTTGCTCTCGTAGGCGACGCCGCAGGTTATGTTACCAAGTCTTCGGGCGAGGGAATCTATTTTGCCGCCAAGTCTGGCCGGATGTGCGCCGAAACTATTGTGGAGATTTCCAATAAAGGCGCGCGCATTCCGACGGAAGAGGAAATCAAGCTTTACCTGAAGCGATGGGATAAAGCCTACGGCATTACTTACAAAGTGCTTGACATTTTGCAGCGCGTGTTCTACCGTTCCGATGCGACTCGCGAAGCTTTTGTGGAAATGTGTGCCGATCGCGATGTGCAGAAGCTCACATTTGATAGCTACTTGTATAAGACAGTGGTACCAGCAAATCCTTTCATCCAGATGAAGATTACCGCCAAAACCATTGGTAGCTTGTTGCGCGGCAATGCTTTAGCGCCTTAATTCCCTGCGGACAAACGCACTTTGTATAAAAAAAGCGGGCAGTCACAAAACTGCTCGCTTTTTTTCTCAAAATTCACAGGCGAGACGCCTGTGCCACGTGTGCTAAGGAAGACGAAGAAGAATTGTTAGTTCAAGTTCAACTGCACTAAGGTATCGGGGGCGAGGAAGTGGGAAATGTGATAAGCCCGCTCTTCTGTTTTTAGCAGGATTTTTTCGTAGAGGTAGCGCGTAGCTCGATCGCCCAAACTTTCTGCTTGTCCTGCTTGACGGCGCAGCAAACCTATAATTGCTTGTTCCGCTGTCAAATCGTGTTCTAGCATTTGGCGGCAGGAATACACGCCGTCTGCTTCCGGCTCGAAACAGCACAACTCGGCTAACTTGCTAAAGCTAGCTGCTGGTATGCCGCCCAACCCGTTTAACCGTTCGCCCAACTCGTGGACGCTATCTTGAGCTTCTCCGTAGCTTTCTTCAAAGAATTTGTGCAAGGAGTAGAATTCTGCCCCTTCCACCACAAAATGATGTTTTTGATATTGCAGGTATAGAGCCTGAAAACTGGCCAGCAGCGCGTTCATCCCTTCACAAATCGGTGCTGTGACGGAATGTTCCAGTAGAACTGGGTTTTCGGCTATGTGGCCAAACGGTCTTAATGCACTCTGAGTCTGGGCCATGTGTGTTCTCCTCTCAATAGGCAGTTTTGTTGCCAATAGAGTCAGTCTAGCACCCTAGATTTACCCGTCAAGCAGCGTCTGCCTCGATAGTAGAAGATTTTGTAGAGTAGGAATTTTTTTATGTAAACCTATTGAGAATAATTAGCAGTTGGGTTATGCTTAAAAAGATTCTCGTTCTGAACGCTTCCTGAAAGTGGGGCGAACCTTCTGAAGGCAGAAGGCAGAAGGCAAAAGGCAGAATTTTTCAGGAAGGGCTTGCGATCATCTTTGATGTTCTGCTGAAATCTGGCTTTTAACTTCTACCCGCTACCAGTCAGGGTAAAAATTAATGCAAATTATTACTGTTGTTAAAAAATGAATCCAGCAGATCCAGAATTAGAAGTTTGTGACATTGTGCAAGTTAGTTGGCTAGATAGGTGGCAAGTTTACAAACGCTTGCAAGAACTAGAAATTCCCTGCTGGTGTGCGGTTGACCAACCTTTGCGGGCAAAAGTCAACACTGTCAAACAAGCTGCTCAGTTAATGAGCGTGTTGAGGCAAGTCAGTGCCCCTCGGTGCGAACTGGTGCAGTGGCTGGAATGCTGCTGGCAAATTGGGTAAAGGTAGAAGGAAGTTCGGCAACGAGCAGTGTAGAAGATGTCACGGATGTAACGGATTTAAAGGAGTCATAAAAATGTATAAATCTGGCAAGCAAGTTTCCGAATTCAGTTTAGAGGGAGAAATCCTCGCCCTGATGGTTGAAGATGGCTGCAAACTTAAATATTTGCGAATTAGCAACGATCGGGGAGTAGAATATCTTGTTAAACTTTGCAAGGAATTGCGGGCATTTCTGTCGCCTATTTTGACACCGGGGTTGAAAGTTCAAGTTGTAGGTGAGAGAGAACTCAACTTGAAAAACGGTAAAATAAAACTTAAAGCTCGCAGCCTCAAGCTGGCTCAGGGTCACAATGATCGATCGCCAGAACTGCTCGACTCCACCAAGGGGCCTGTTGCAGTATTGACATCGGACGATCGCGCGATAGGCAAAACCCAAGTCAGCTCTCCCACAGCACCTCAAACTGTAAAAGCTACGGCAAAAACCCAAACCAAAATATTAGTATGTCAAAAATCAGACTGCCTGAAGCGGGGCGCTGGAGGAGTCTGTAAAGCTTTAGAAAATGCTTTGAATGCGCGCGGTTTAGAAGACCAAGTGACAGTACAGGGAACCGGATGTCTCAAACAGTGTAAAGCAGGCCCAAATATAGTTGTGATGCCGGACAAAACTCGCTACAGTCGCATTGCACCGGCAGAAGTTCCAGCAATCATTGACAAACATTTTTCAGTTGTTAAAGCTTAGGCGATCGCACGGATGCCGAAACAGTGCGTTAGACATCGGGAAAAATTATTTTAATAGGACTCTGGGCGAAAAACTCACATTTGTAGGGTGCTCACAGGCGCATCTTACGCCTTAATTTGAGTTCGGGTTGTAGCTCGATCGCGCGACTCGATTCAGAGGTTATTGTCGCAAAAAACCGGAAAAATGCCAAAAACTATCACTGAGGGGCTTCCTTCTGTAGAATCTCTAAGGATAGACTGTATCTGAGACCCTGTGAGTATTGGGATAAAAAGCCATGTCAGAAGCTGATCTTCGAGCCCATCAGCACCAACCGCACCCTGCTGTTCCATCCGATACCGAACCATTTCAGTCAGATTTTGCTGCTACTGGGGGTTTTGAGCCGATCACCCCCGATGCGACAGACACTCCCGCAACGGTGCCCCAACAGCCAGAAGAAGACTGGCAAACAGTAGATTTTCCCAACGCCATCAGCGTAGATGCAATTCCCACAAAACCGGAAACAAAAAATTCGCAATCTCCGACACAGCCGACTGAGGCGGGCTCGCCCCCGATGTCAGAGAATCTAAAAAATCTGCTTGGGAATGCCGAACAGGCCAAGGGCAAAGGATCGACCCCAGTCACCCTTATGCAAGCGCTGCACGAATGCAACCGCGACCTTTTACAGCGCATCGCCCAACTAGAAACAGCTCTCGAAGAGTCCCAAAAAACCTTGCAGAATCGCGAAACTTTGCTAGAACAGCGGACTGCAGAACTCGAAAAGACTCAAGAACAATTGACGCGGCTGTTTGGCAAAGTGGAAGTTTCCCATCAAACCCTCCAAAGTCAAGAAATTTTAGTCGAAAGTTTAAGAAGTCAGTTGGCAACCAGCCAAGTCAGGCTAGCGACTGTTGAGCGAGAATGTGCGTCTACTGTGCAGCGCTACAACGAACAGTTACACCAGTTAGTAGCCACAGAAAATATTTGCAGGGAATTGCGAGCCCGCTTGCACCGCCAGCAGCGCCACACTCTGCAATTCAAAGCTGCCTTGGAAAGAAGTTTGGACAGGCCGCAGGTAAAGTCGCCGAAGATCGATCCGCCTGACAATAATCTGGACACCGCCAGCGCACAATTAGAATCTTTGCTCGCGGCGGTCAAAAGCTCTCAGATGCCGGTGCCGCCAGCCTTCAACGCTTCCCCTGTCCAACCTTGGTCGGAACCAGAAGAGCTTCCAGAGGTAGCCGCTGCTGTTGAGGCGATCGAGCCTGAATCCCCAGCCAATCTCGAACTCAACAAATTAGCCGAAGTATCCGGCATTCAATTGCAAAAGAGCGAAACCTACCAGCCTGATGAGCCGGCAACTGACTCGGCCGAACCGGTTGCGGAACCTGAACTGCCGATGGCTGAGTCTGAACCCGAAACTGCTACCAAAGTGGAGGCCCAAGAATTGGCTAGGGCTTTTCAAATTTTGAACTCTGTGGAAACCTTTGGCATTCAAGAAGTGCGATCGAGTGTGGCAAAACCTACAGCAGTCCCCCAACCAGACTGGCTGAGCTTGATTGCCAGTCCGCTGCGGGCTTCTAAAAAACGTCGATCGTTAGCTGAAATTGAATTGCCGAGTTTTCGATAGCGAACGGATATCATTTCCGGTAACACCGTCAGGTGATGTTGACGGTTGACGGTTGACGGTTGACAGTCAACAGTGAACAGTCAACAGTGAACAGTCAACAGTGAACAGTCAACAGTGAACTCCAATTTACTATTCCGATGCTAACGGATTGGATATGAGAGTTGCTAGTTTTGAGTTTTAACTCAAAACTCAACACTCTTGTCTCCCCTTTCCCATGCCGTAGGTGAGAGCATAGCTGGTAGCCAACAGCCACAGCCAAACAGCCGGATATCGGGGTTCCAACCAAGGCTGTACCCTACGGGCGAAGCTGGGAAGCCATCCGAACAGCAAACTGGCCAAAGCCAGCAGAGTAAAATTCAAGTAACTTCCCAGCCAGCGCCAAATATCCCCCAAGGTGACAAAATCTAAAATCCATAAGAGGAGAGAAGGGTTTTTTCCGGCTGCTTCGATCGCCAGTCGATTGAAAGTTAGCCAGTCGGTTCTGTCTTTAATAAAAGTTTCGGCTACGATGAGTTTTTGTGCTGCCAAAATACCGAAAAAGGTATTAAGAATTGAATTAATTCTTTGGGGTGGCAAACTGCTTCCGGTAGGAACCATCATGCCTTTAGAAAATAGCCAAGTTACTGAAACGTTGCTCTGGTAGGCGCGAATTTGGTTTAAGTGATTTGCCGTCAACAAATTATGCTTTAAAGCTGTATCCAAAAGGTCTGTTAAGCGGAAAAGATTGCGGACGAGGGAGCCGAAGCCGGTGAAAACGAGGGGAGATTGCAAGGATGCTGCGTCGCCGATCGAGATTAGGCGATCAATCGCCACGGAGCGATCGCCGCTGTTGCTGCTAAAATGCCCCGGAATATAACCAAAGGTCGGTTTTTTCCACACCAATTTATCGACATCGCAGCGGCGGTATTCCGGCAAAATTGCGAAAAAATCCTCGTACATTTCCAGCAAAGAACCTGGATTCTCTGGATGTACTTGGTGGTAGTGAAATAGATAAACTGTCAGTTCTGTGCCGGCACCGGGAAACAACTCCCAGATGAGCTGGCGGCCGCGGGAAATGTCCCCGTGAGTGTACAGCACATCTCCGTACTCGGAGTCCCATACTCCCGGCTCAAATCCTCCGTCGATGACGGCTCCCACTGTCGGACAAACGCTGTCAAAAGTCCGCCCTTCGTTCAATTGCCAAGCGATGGGAGAAGCCGAACCCATTGCATCCACCAGCAACCGTCCTAATGCAGTGCGATCGGCTTTTGTCGGCAAGTGGCGACCCTGAACTACTACTTTTTCCGCTTCAACATCGGCTCTTATAAAATCAGTTTCGTCCCAGATTTTTCCACCAGCTTCTGTTAGCTTAAGTCCCGCTAAATTTAGCAATTTCTCCCCGTCCAAAGCTACATTGAGTACCTTTGGTGTGTGCAGAACAGGCGCTTTCGCCACGGGCGGATTGTTAGCATCAAAAAACTTGTTGTAGCCATCTTTGTATTCTCTGGCAATCAAAGTTTCTATTTCGGCAGCAGTAAATAAACCCAAATCAATTAAGCTTTGAATTTCATCCCGCGAAATATTCCACTCGCGATTCATTCGCCCGAAAGGCATTCGTTCAACTAGCAGCACCCGGTAGCCCAATCTCGCCATGACTGCGGCGTGAATCACTCCCAAGGCCCCGCCAATATAAATTAAGTCGTAAAAAGTATCGCCAGCATCAGACACCGAAACTGTACTTTTTACCTTCTTCTTAACATCGGTTACATCCGTTAAATCCGTTACAGAATCCGTTGCCGAACCTTCTTCCTTAAAAAACACTACTTGTTTTGGCGTTTGAGGATTGCGAGTGCCTTCGCGCCAACGCTGTTCCCACCAGTAGACGCGCTTGAGGTCGTATTCGCCTTGAGGCATTTTTTGGAAGTATTTGACGGTCAAGGGGTAATAGGGGGCAAGAGCCTCAAAAATTGACTGTTTGGAGAGGTCTATGACAGGGGGTTCCCGGTAGCGATCGGGAAACTTGTTTCTCACAGCAAGATTCAGAGCTTCCAGGAACTTTTTTTCTCCCGCAGGCGCCTCTTCTAGACGAAAGACTTTTAAATAAGTGGTGCGCTGCAGTGACCAGACAAAGGTGGAAAGTTCTGTCGATCGCCAATTTTGGTTTCCTGAATTGGTGTCAGCCAAGGTGGGTTTTGGATTGGCCTTTTGAGTTCCCGACAACATAACCTCTGCTGCTGTTACGTTTGAAAGCAGGCGAAAACCGTCAGGAGTAATAATTTTTTCTCCAATTTCGGGATCGAATTCGTGCTGCAACCAAGTGCAGACGGCTGCTGTATCCGGTGTCGGGACTTCTAGATAAAGAATTTCTTGCATGATTAGGCTCTCAATTCTGAATAAATTAATAAAGATGGGGGAGTTGACAAGGGAGCAAAGTAGGCTATACTCCCGAATACTTATTGAGTTTTAAATAAGTTTACAATGTTCTCAGATTTTTAGGTTTTCGATCGCTCTTGCTCTCGGTGGGGGCGCAGTGGCTGAATATCTACTCCTTTCGGTATGCACTTCTATGAATTATCCCATTCCTACGAATCCTCAAGAAATGATTGCTTTGCGACAGCAGCCGCTGAATGAAGAATTGGTGGCGTCGGCGATCGCGGGCGTGATTCAAATAGCTCGATCGCGATCTCAGTCTTTGGATGAATTGAAAGCTGAGGTACTCGCCGACGACAATCTGCTCGATTTTGCTCAGAGGCTATGGCTGAGCGACATTGTGGCTCAAGCTTGGAACAATTTGCCCTAAATTGTCAACATCCAAAGCATTCTTCCCAACGTGATCGAGCCGGCGACAATAAGCTGATGACAGCTATATTGTCCGGTATAATTTGCGATAGTGTAAAAATTATAGACTTATTGCATAAATCTTTAATCGGAAAACCGCAGATAAACGCAGATGCGTTTCAAGATAGTTTGACTTTCAGAGGTTCGCCGCATTTATTAAATATTTTAAAATCCCAATAATTTGACTAATATTATCAATGAAATAATCATTTAGATCGACTTCCATAATTTGATTGCTAAGCCGTAAAAATTTCCAATTTGTCCCTGTTGTGACCACCCCATATATTTCGGAAATATTATTGTTTCTTCTTTCATTAAAGATTTGAGCTGCAATCATTTCTGCCATACATTGTGGAAGTCCAGCTTGGATATTATCATTTTTCGCTTCAACCAAGGCGACCACCGGGGCTTTTATTAGCAGTTGTTCGGGAGAACGACTAATCAGAAAGTCACAGAAACCAGTTAATCCTTTTTCTAAATCTACATTAAACTCTTTGCCGGAAAAAAAGCTAATTTGATACTTAAACTGCTTTCTAACTTCTACTAAAATAGGTGTGACAATTAATTCTGAGCGAGCTTTTTCGGTATTAATTGCTAAAGCCAAAGAAATGTTTTCTTGCAGAGTTTGGCTGAGAAGCTCGCTATACTCGGCTTCTGGTAAATCGGCAAAAATACCAACTTTGTCAGCAATGGTTATGCCAAAGTTGGTTTCAATCATTTCTAGGTTGGTAAATTGGCTGTATGACATTTTTATTAGGAGGCAAGGAAAACTTGACCATCAAAAATGAAAAAATATTGTTTTTATTTTAACATATTTGATGCTCGTTTTCAAAGGAATTTGGTATGAGTAACTTAGCCACTAACGCAACTCAACTTCTCGCTTGACTTCTGTCAAAACTCGATCGCCCCGCGTCAACCGGTATTCGGCCCGCCAAACTCCGGGAGTCAGAGGAGAATTTGTACTGTTTCTTTTGCCGACATAACCCAACCAAGTACGGCTGGGGGCTTTAATTTCATTGGTCTGATCGGCGATGGTTGTGCCGTTGGGGGCAAATAATTTGTATTGTTCGCGATCGCCCTTGAGCACTCCGTAACTTTGCACCCAAAACAACAAAGCTGGACTGTTTGCAGGGAGTTGAGTCTCTGAAAATTGTCCTTCCCAGACAGCGTTGATATCGGGCGGCTTATTGGCAAAACCGGCCCTAATTAAACCTGTGGAAATATAGTCTAGAGGCTTGTCCCAAATTGGATTGCGGGCGATGTTGCAGCCTACCTTCGCGTCGGGGCCGACAAACGGATCTACGGGCTTGCCTTGATAGCGAAAAGTTACGTGTACGTGGGGGAAAGATGCCATCCCAGAGTTTCCCACCATGCCCAAAACTGTGCCTTTTTTTACCTGTGTACCCGGTTTGACGGCAACGCTGCCTTGGCGGAGGTGGCAGTATTGGGCTTCCCAACCACCGCCGTGGTCGATTACCATGCCGTTGCCACATTCTGTACCTGCGATGTTGGCTTTTTCTGTATCGTTCTGTAAACGCCGATCGACCACACCATCTCGTGCTCGCAAAACTTTGCCTGCAGCGGAGGCAATAACTGGAACTCCTTTTGCCATTGCTTTGGCGTCGGGAATGGCAAAGTCTGTGCCGTCGTGCCCGTCGTAGGTTTGGCGCCCGCAGCCAAAATCGACGGCAGTGGGGCCGGGTTCTCGATCGAAATACAGCAACACAAAACAGTCTTTTCCTAGGGTACAGTCGATCGGCTGACCGAATTGCGGGTTGTTCGGCTTTTGGGCGACTGCGGTAGAGACGAGACGCTGGGCGATCGTGTGGGCTTCGGCGATCGGGGCACTTACTCCGCTGTTATTAGCACAGCTAGACAGACTTGTCAACCCCAAGGTCAACAAAATTGCCGAAATGTATTTTTTTGATAGTATAGTCATTCGCCCGTTGGATGTAAAAGCTGAGGTGGGTAGTGAAAAATCAATTAATGATTCAGAATAGAGGGGATCAAGAATCTAGACGATGGGTAAGGCGTTTTCGTTTCCTATATTTGTTGTATTATTTTGAGTTGGAAATTTTAAAATTTTAATGAGTTCAAGAATGGGTTCTAAAATTCGATCGCTCATTTCGATAATTCGGCTGGCAGGGCTTGCTGTTGCTGCTTTGGGGATGTGGGGATTTGCCACCATTGCCGAAGACGTGTTGGGAAAACAAAGTTACGCTTTCGATACATCTATTTTACTATATCTCAGGAGCCTTCACACTCCGCTGCGCGATGGAGTAATGCTGGGCTTTACCTTTTTGGGCGAGCCGAAGTTGCTGCTAGTGATTTGTCTGACGTTCGGTATTGTTTTGCTAGCGCGCAATCACCGATCGGAATCTGCAACTATTGCGCTCGCGGGTGGTGGAGCGATCGGTTTAAATTTACTGTTAAAAAAACTTTTTGCCCGCGATCGACCTCAACTTTGGGAGCGCGTTGTTGACGTTCGCTTTTACAGTTTTCCTAGCGGACACGCGATGATTTCCATGGTTATTTACGGTTTGCTAGGATATTTTTTGGGTGAACGCTTTCCCAAGCAGCGCTGGTCGATTTACAGCTTGACAGTTGTCTTAATTGCTGCTATTGGTTTGAGTCGGCTGTATCTAGGAGTTCACTGGCCTACCGATGTTATTGCTGGTTATACGGCTGGTGTGGTGTGGCTGATTACCTGTATTATCACTTTGGAAATATGGAAGGAATTGCGTTCTTTTACTAGGGCTTCTAAAGAGGAGTTTTTGTCACCAGATCCCTCTTCTAAAGAAATAACTAATGACTAATGACTAATGACTAATGACTAACAACTAACAACTAATGACTAACAACTAATGACTAACAACTAATGACTAATGACTAATGACTAATGACTAATGACTAATGACTATTTGCTTCTGGGTAAAACACATGGCAATTCCTTTTTCGTAGTAAGCTGCCTCGTTAATGAAAATTGGATAAACGGTTGATTTACCTTCATACAATACCGACTCACCATCAAAGGTTAAAAACATCGGATCGCCGGGATTCAGGGCTTGATAATCTCTGGATTGCAGATGAGGATGAATCATTGCCTGAATTTCTCTGTTCTCGTTTCTGGGATAGTCGATCGCCCCAATGGTGTGATAAATAGTCAGGGGATTCTTTGCAGCAGGCATTGTGCCTTGATTGTAGGCTTCTACGCCGTCTAAAATTTGGCAGACAACTTGCTCGGTTTGCTGAAATAAAGACGCATCTAATACGCCTTGCGGCACTGCACCAACTTCCAGCGTACCGCCTAATTCGGAAAGCGATCGCAGCACAGGACTATCAGGATTGTTGGCTGTAGAAGCGAGTAGCTTGAGGTGGGGATGCACAGAGGTTAAATAAGCTGCTAGTTGCAGGTTAAATGGATGATGGCTGGCGAGAATAAATGTTAGCCCCATGTTGGATGTGGTGCTGTGCAAATCGATAATTACGTTGGGCTGATGAGTGTTTTTTGAGCTAAAAATGCGGTAGATTTCTTTCGCCCGTAGCGCTTCATAGCTGGAGAGATGGGGATTTTCTAAATCTTGCTTTCTAAAGCAGCGGTTGAGGTCGATATCGATGTAGCGTGTGCCGATTTCGCAAGCTTTGGGATTGGCTAGCAGGGTGATAGTTTCAAAAGTCGATCGCCCAATTAACTCTGGCGCGCGATCGAATTTCTTCACGAGGTAAATTCCTGTGAGTTCGTTTCCGTGGGTTCCTCCCACTATGGCAACACGTTTAATTTGATTCATAAACAAATAACTTCCTATCCCCAGTTTATCACCCTTTGTCATCAGTTGGTAAAACAAACCTGAGAAATCCGGTTTTTTGGTGTATTTATCGTCATCCAAAAGCTCGTAGAAACCCGGTTTCTCGCCCCGTGAATCTCAGAAACCGGGTTTCTCTCGATATTTCTCGTCACCCAACCAAAAAATTCCGAGAAACCCGGTTTCTCGCCCCGTGAATCTCAGAAACCGGGTTTCTCTCGATATTTCTCGTCACCCAACCAAAAAATT
>NZ_JAUBTV010000072.1:12194-40819 GCF_036705145.1 Microcoleus sp. B5-D4
CGGGTTTCTCTCGATATTTCTCGTCACCCAACCAAAAAATTCCGAGAAACCCGGTTTCTCGCCCCGTGAATCTCAGAGTTGATATTTTTCACGAAATGCACGCTAGAGATTCTCCAAAGCTAAGATCGAAATCCAGCTACCGTCAGGACACTAAATCATTTAAAATTAAAGTTGGGGCGATGATCACCCCAATCATTCCCAAAACCTAGGTGTTGCCATGCGTAAAATTGTACTCTTCATTGCATCTAGTCTGGACGGTTATATCGCGCGATCTAATGGCGATATTGACTGGCTGTTTACAGACCAAAATTACGGTTATAATAAATTCTTAGATAGTATCGATACGGTTCTCATGGGTCGGAAAACTTATGAACAAGTTCTAACTTTTGGCGAGTATCCGTACCAGGAAAAACAGAGTTATGTTTTTACGAAAAATCTAGATTTTCAAGCAACTTCTGATGTCGAAGTGGTAACAGATTTAGAGAGTTTTGTCAATGATTTGCGCTTGCGAGACGGCAAGAATATTTGGTTGGTGGGAGGTGCTCTGCTGATTCGCGATTTCCTGAATCAAAACTTTGTCAACGAAGTGATTCTCTCGGTTCATCCGCTTATTTTAGGCGAGGGAATTCCTTTATTTGTTAATCCCATAAATACTACACCTTTGCAGTTAACTGGATGTCAGACATACAGTTCTGGTATGGTTCAGCTATCTTATGATGTCGCGACTTGAGGGCGCGCCCAATTGCTAAGTCGCTTGCCAAATACTGTCAGTTGATTATCAAAAAACGTAAGATAGGACTTAGTAATTGGGCTGATGATGAAATGTGTTTGCTACTTTTTGCTATTAATATCTTTTTTCGGGACCGCCCTTCCTGCTGAGGCGTCTGTGTGCCGCAATTATCAAGGACGCGAGATTTGCATTGTCGATATCAAACGCAGTGCAAAAAATTATTGGGAATACAGGGTAATTCTGAGTGTTGATGGAGTGAAAAAGCCTCTAGAAGTCTACAATTGCCGCGATCGCACTACAGTTAAGAAAGATGGAACTGTTTTGGCGTTTGGAGAAAACAACCCGGGTGAAATCGTCTGCCGTTTTTTTAATAAAAAATAGTTTTGGCAATTTAATTTATCTCATCCTCTTATAATTTCATCAAACTAAACTGTAAAATTTAGATGCGTGTGGGCTCACCAATAGCGGGAACACTAATGCGTTTTTAAGTGCATTAGTGAAGATTTTCCCCGCTCAAACTGTGGCTAGGCGATCGCCACTCTTAAGATGTTCTATCTGTGCGGCGACTTGACTGTAAGAGTTCTGGGCCACACCGCCATAATAGTCTCGATACCACTCTACAAACTGACGAATTCCTTCCTCGATTGGGGTACTAGGCTTAAACCCTACATCCGCCATTAAATCATCTACATCTGCATAAGTAGATGGTACATCACCAGGCTGCATCGGCAACAAATTCTTAACGGCAGTTTTGCCCATTGCTGCTTCAACGACTTCAATAAAAGTCAACAATTCCACAGGGGAATTATTGCCAATATTATAAATCTTATAGGGAACGACGCTTGATGTTTCTGAATCGGATTGATGAGGCTTTTCTATGACTCGCACAACTCCTTCAACTACATCATCAATGTAAGTGAAGTCGCGCTGCATTTTACCGAAATTATAAACATCAATCGGTTTGTTTTCGGCGATCGCCTTGACAAACTTGAAATACGCCATATCCGGCCGTCCCCAGGGCCCGTAGACTGTAAAAAAGCGCAATCCGGTGATTGGCAAGCTGTACAAATGACTGTAGGAATGAGCCATCAGTTCGTTAGCTTTTTTGGTGGCTGCGTAAAGGGAAATAGGATGATCGACGTTATCGCTAACAGCAAAGGGAACTTTCGTATTATTACCGTAAACGGAACTGGAAGAAGCAAAGACTAAATGCTCAATTTTGCTATGACGACAACCTTCTAAGATATTTAAAAATCCCATTAGGTTGCTGTCTGCGTAAGCGTGGGGATTGTCCAGGGAGTAGCGCACACCGGCTTGGGCTGCGAGGTGGACAACACGGTCAATTTTTTGATTTTGGAAGAGTTGGGATATGCCGGTGCGATCGCTCAAATCTAACTGCTGAAAAGTAAATTCTGAATGCGACTGGAGTTGAGCTAAACGCGCTTTTTTGAGATTGACATCGTAATAGTCGTTTAAGTTGTCGATGCCGTAAACTTGCTGACCTTGGGACAATAATCTTTGGGCTAAATGATAGCCGATAAAGCCTGCTGCGCCTGTGACTAAAATTTTCATTGTGGGTAATTAGTAATTTGTAATTGGTAATGCAAACAATTTGAAGCCAGCGCTAACTAATTTCACCTGAGAGATTCATCGCTTGCAATACGGGATGTTTCGCGGAGGCGGGATAGTGTAAAATGTTGATATTTCCGGGTTGAACCTGGAGAGATTGCTGTGGGATTGGCAAGCCTAAAACTTGATTTAATGCTCCCCGAATTTCGCTGGTTTCGGCAACGACTAACCCGGTGCAAAGAGATGAAGTTTGGTGCGTTCTGCCGGAAATTGTTTGGTGCCAAGTCTGCATAAATCTTTTAGTTGAGATGGATAACTGTACTGTCGGATTGGGGTGCGACCGAATCAATCTTTCTGCCATTTGTGTGGAGTTTGCTCCCTCGCTGTTCAGGCAAAAATTGAGAGGGCTTTGCTCGATAATTTTGGCAACTATGTCGGTATAAATGTCTTTTTTATTGTCTGCCGGTACTAGCAGCAAACGCAGTCCTTGTTTGCCTTCTTTGAGTTTCGGCAAAATTTCTCCTAAATGATTTGTCAAATTCATCGCTTCTAATTCAGCCTGATGTTCTGCACCGACAAAACTCAGAATACTGACTCCGCAATTCGATTGCTGTAGAGTATGAAAGTCTTGACATTTCATCCCGATCGCGGTACTAATTAGTGCTTTGATAGTCCCTCCGTGAGTGATAACTAAGATTGTTTTACCAACAGATTTTGGCAGAATTTCTGCCCAAAAATTTTGGGCTTGGCGGTAGAGGTTTTGGACTGGGAAATTTGGCGGTTTGACTAAAGTTGCAATTGAATTACCAATCAGTGAATTATCCTCTAATTCAGCAGCCATTTGGAATTCGTGAGGGCGTTCTCTCCAACAGCGGTAATCTTCAGCAAGGTCTTCTCGAACGTATTTGAATGATAAACCATTCCAAGCGGGCAAGTCAATTTCTTTTAAGTTTTGATCGATGTGCAATTCTGGGTGACTGTCGGCTATAGTTGCGATCGCACTTAAAATCTCCCTGGCCGTCTCTCTAGCGCGCTGAAGCGGGCTGCTGTAAACAATATCTAGGGGAATGGTGCTTAAAGAAAGTCCTGTTTGATAGGCGGTTAAACGGCCCTTTTCGGTTAGCAAAGAATCGTCGCAGCAGCCTTGATACAGTCCTAGTTCGTTATAAATACTTTGACCGTGACGGACGAGAATAACGCGAGTTGTGTTGTTCATGATTGATTTTCAGGATAGATTGTATGAGTTGTCAAAAATTAAACGTGGTTCGCAAAGTGCCGATATAAATTGGATCATTTTTGCTATTGTGTTCTGGGTTAGTTATTGCCAGAAATCCCAGAGTTACTGCTAGATTGTCTGTTAATTGCCTCCGATAAAATGCTTCTAAATGCAGCGATGTGTCCGGGTCGATATATTCTCGATCGTCCTCGATGAAATCGCTGTTAATTACTTTAGGTGGTTGACCGATAACTATACCTCCTACACTATCTTCTGATCCTAAATCTGGAAAAGCTAAAGTTACCGCCCAGTTAAACATACTAGCTTGGGGTCGATCGCCCAAATCGAGAGCCTGGGCGCGGGTATATCCCACCCAACCTCCGGCTGTAAGCTGGCGGCTGATTTTGACACTGGATTGAATGCCGAAAGAATTGGCTGCAATGGCATCGCTTTCGCCGTCAAAAGGATCGTTTGCTCGATCGCTTCCCGTTCCCGTATCCAGACTATTATAAGAACGGACGTAGGTTAAACCAACTCCGATATTATTAGTTGGTCGAACAGTTAATTGGGCGATAGCACCATAAGCCGCTTTGCCAAAACCAATTGCCGGATCGTTTACTTTATCGGCCATAAATCCTACGTCTAAACTCACGCTTTTGCTGAAAGCATAACTCACTCCAATACCGCTACCTTCGCCGTGGCGGTAAATCGGATTTCGCTGACCGAAACGGGATACCGTACCCCGACTGCTGCCACTTAAATAAGGATTTAGAGTATCAGTATAGTCGTTGATACTGCCGCCGACAGCTTCCACATAAACAACTGCTTGGTTATTGATTGGAAACCGATATTCTAACCGACTGAGTTCAAATTGATTCTCGCTGTCGCCTTGAAAACTCAGATTAGCCATGTCTGTTTCCGCAGCATCGCTAACTTTAGGAATATTGTTAGCTTGCAGTCTCGTTCTGAGTCTATCTTTACCCGTAAAACTCGTGTCCAAATTTAATCTGACTCGATGGCCAAAGGTAAGATTGCTGTCAATATCGCCTTCACCATCTGCCTTTTCATTTCCCTCAACTCCAATCACTCCAAAAAGAGCTTCACCATCGAATTGGGTTGTAGTTGAAAACTGCTGTACACCGTCTAAACGCTGTGACAAATTTTCGATTCTGCCCCGCAAACCTGCCAACTCTCCCTGGAATTCTGTTTGCAGTTTACGCAAAATTTCCAAGTCTTCGCGGGTGATTAAATTAGCAGTATTGGCTCCAATTTGCTGATTTAGACGATCGAGGGTTGCATTCAAAGCAGCGGCAAATTCGTAGCGGGTTAAAACGCGATTACCGCGAAAAGTCCCGTCGGGATAGCCGGCGATTAACCCGTAACGTTCTACCAAAGATTTAAGGGCGTGAAAGGCCCAATCTGTAGGTTTAACATCGGATAATTCGGAGACAGAAGTGATGTTTGCTAAAGATTCGCGATCGACCTTTTCGGTTACTATTAGAAGTCGATCGCTAGCACCAGTCTCTGCAACGTCGAAAGTGCGATCGGATGGTGGGACTACCGCCGGAAGTGACAAAGTTTGGGAATTTTCAGGCATCTGATTTATTGACGTTGCAAACAGGCTTTTAGTTCCATTATTGTCAAAATTAATTTCGCGATCGCCCTTAACAAACTCAGTAGCAACAACCGGAGTTGCTACCGTCAAAGCAATTAGAAAAACTAAGGAAAACTGAGGAAGCATGAGCAAAATAAAAGCTCCAATAATTCAATATCAAAAATTTACATTTACCGAATTAACGGGAAATAACACAGGCATCAGCTTCATCCGGCAAATCATTGCTGATCGCAGATTGCACTGCATACATCGCTGCATATTTATTGCCTAACTTTATCAGTTCAGAATGAGTACCCTGTTCCAAAACTTTGCCACTTTCAATATACAGAATTGTGTCAGCTTGTTCGGCTGCTTTCAGATTGTGAGTAATCCAAAACGTCGTGCTATTTTGAGTCAGCCTTTCTAACGCTTCGCTAACCTCGCGTTCATTTTCCTGGTCTAAACCAGTTGTCGGTTCGTCTAAAATGACGATCGGAGATTGGCGGACAGCCGCACGGGCGATCGCAATTCGCTGTCTTTGTCCTCCGGAAAGTGTCGCTCCGCGTTCTCCTAAAATAGTATCGTAGCCGAGAGGCAATGCTTCGATAAAATCGTGAGCGTTAGCCAAACGGGAGGCCGCTTCAATTTCGGCATCAGTTGCATTTAAACATCCGTAAGCAATATTATCCTTGACGCTGACAGCAAACAAAACACTCTCTTGCAGCACGATACTAATCTGTTGTCGCAACGAATCAACTTTGTATTCGCGCAAGTCATGTCCATCAATTAAAATGCCTCCTTCCACAGGATCGTAAAGCCGAAGTAACAGGCTGACTAAACTCGATTTACCGCCGCCGGAAGGGCCGACTAAAGCAACTTGCTGACCTGCTTTTACTTGAAAACTCATGTTTTGCAAAATCACTTGTTCCGCTTCGTAAGCAAACATGACATTTTTAAATTCCACTGCACCTCGGAAACGCGGCGCTGTAAGTGCACCCCGCAAATCGCGAATTTCCGGTACGGTATCGAGGAGGTCGATAATCCGCTCTCCCGAAGCCGTTGCTTTAGAAATTTGGGCGGTATATTTAGCCAATTGGCGCATGGGTTTGAAAGCAGTTTTAAGGTAGTTAATAAATACTAATAATTCACCGGGTGAAACCATTTTCTCCAGCACTAACTGCACTCCGCGCCACAAAATTAGAGCCGTTGCAACCGCAACCAACATCTCTACAGTGCGCTCCAATCCCGCTGCCAATTTTTGCGATTCTGCGCCTTCCTGCAAGCTTTTTTGATTATCCTTAGAAAAAGAACTTTCTAACATTCCTTGGAGCGAAAGAGCTTGCACTACTTTAATTGCACCCATTGCTTCGGCGGCGGTGGCGGCCATCGCTCCTTCGCGCTTGCGCTGCTTGCGAGCTACTTTTTGAATCTGCTTGGAAAGGTGAGCGGAAACGAGGATAAATAGCGGGAAAACTGCGATCGCAATTATCGCCAATTCCCAATTCATCCACAGCATCACCGCCAGCATTCCTGTCAGCGTAAAAACATTGGTAAATAGCGGCAGTGCTGCGGTGACGGTAGCTTCGCGAATGCGCTCGACATCGTAGGTAACGCGGGTAATTAAATCGCCGCTCTTAGCTTTACTGTGAAATGAGAGGGAAAGCCGCTGCAAGTGACTGTAAAGAGTACCCCGAATTTCAGTCATGATGTGGGTAGCAGCTAAAGCCATACCGATCGTACTGATATAAGCGCAAGCCGCCCGCAAAGCTGCGATCGCCACAATTGCCACAGCTAGGACTGTTAACAACTCAATGGTGCTGAGATTTCTAATAAGTGGAAATGTTTGAGAAGCAGTTTCAAAGCCCGATAGCAGAATGTAGTCAAAGATTATTTTCAGAGGCCAAGGTTCTAGCAAGCGGAAGGCAGTTTCAGCGACTAATGCTAAAAATGAGATGACAATCAAAATGTTTTGCTTACGAATCTGCGGCCAGAATTTGCCAATAATTCGTCCCAGTCCGGGTATAGTTTCTTTAACACTTTTAGTTTCCGGCATTTGAGAGTCCTTGAAAAGATAGATTGTGCAAGTTTTTCATTCCCCATGACAGATCCTTGAAAATATGGATTGGTTGGGGTAGTTCGCTTGTCCGACAGTCCTCCAGGGAATGAATTCCTCCGTTTCTAGTTAAAGTCCTCTGAAACTGACTGATGAGTTGAAAATTATTCTTCTGGGTTCTCATAGCGAGGACTTTCGCTTTGAGGCAGGGGTTTAAACCCCTGTCGGACTACCGGAGAGCAGATTTGACTATTCTTACAAAACAGAAGATGCTGCTTCCAAAACCCGCGATCGCTCCGGTTGTAATACCTTAACTTCCACTTTGCGATCGGGAGTGCGATCAAACCGAGAAGTAATGTAACTGTTGATAATGCGATCGACGTGAACCAACATTTTTTCTAACAGCAGATTGCGATTTCCGAAGGCAATTCGCCGCACAAAAGGTCGGACAATACCCTGGTGCCTGCGCTGTCCCAATCTGCTGTAACGCTTTTTGAAATACTTGTCTTCAGTCAGATCCCATTTTGTGCGGAAATGTTCTAAACTTGCAACTTCCCAAGCATCGCTCCAGCGCAGCATGAAAAAGGCAAAATCAGACCATTGCAGCGGGCCGGGAACGTAAGTAACTACCGATGCGGGTTCGCAGTAAATAGTGCCGCCCGCGTTCGTCACACTCATGCAGAAATCAATGTGTTCGCGCGTGCTCAGCAGCGCTTCATCTAGTTTTCCGACGCGGGTAAAAATTTCAGTGCGGACTAACATACAGTGAAATTCTGCAAATTCGCACTGGTTTCTGTGGAGTTGTTCGCGAACTTCAGCCACCGGACGATTGACGAAATAATGTTTTTCATGTACCTTCCGCTTGACTTTAGTTTTGCCTGGTTTTTGTTCCAAAACAATCCGCGCTTCTCCTCCCGCTAAATGAATGGTTTCATGCAGTGGATTGCCGATGCAGGTGAGGGGACACACGACGACGGCTTGGGTTTCGGCGGCACATTCCAAAAGGCGATCGAGCCAGCCGGGAGTTACAACAACGTCGTTGTCGATGAACAGCACGTATTCAGTTTTAATTCGATCTAAAGCGAGATTTCTAGCTTGATTCGGCGCCAAATAAGTTTTAGTTTGCAACAGTTGAAAGCCTTTTTCTTGCGCCTGCTTTTCCAGATAATTCCGCATTGGAGTTGGGGAATTGCCGTCAACATAGATTAGGAAAAACGGCGTTTCTGTATGTTGGTACAGGCTTTCTAAAGACTCGCGGGTGTAACTGAAACGTTCGCGGGGCGAGACAACAATTGTAACTTTTGGTGAGATCACGGTGGTAACTCCTATTCTTCAGTCCGCGCAGGCGGAATTTGTTTGTGCAGTAGCGATTTCAATCGCCGAGCAATCAAAGGAAAAATAAACCCAGATTTGCCATTAAATGCTGTTAATCAGGGCCAGCTTTGGGCTGATAGTATTAGCGGCGGCTACAATCGGCTTGGATGCCTCTAAAACTTGTTGATAAACGGTTTGCCAGTTGGCTTGTTCGACAGCGGGATTGAGCTGTTCTATCGCCTTTTTTCTAGCAGCTAAACCGAGTTTTTGTCGCAGTTCTGGTTTAAGGGCGAATTGCCGCAAAGCAACTGCTAATTCTGCTGCTGAACCTGGATTTACTAACAGTGCATCCACCTCGTTTTCAAGAATGTCACCGATCGCATCTACCTTTGTACCGACGATCGCCTTTCCTGCTAGCATTGCCTCTAACATGGCATTGGGACAGCCGTCGTGCAGGGAAGGAATCGCAAAAATATCGAGAATTGGCAGGTAAGATAGGGCTGTTTCTCGGCTGACAAGCCCAGTGATAATCAGCCGATCGCCCAATCCGCTGTTTTGCACTTCTTGCTGCCAGTAATCCCGTTCGCGATCGGCAAAATCCCCAATTAAAAGCAGCGTTAAATCAACGTCGGCACTGATTTGGCCGCAAGCTTCCATCAAATATTCGATGCCCTTCTTGTCGCGAAAACGACCGACTGAGCCGATGACAGTTCCGCGCAATTCACCAGGTACAACAGGAGCCGACAGTTGGCTGAAGTCGATGGGAGCGATCGAATTCCAAAAAGCCGAAGATTTCTCCTGAATGCTGGGAGTTAAAATGCGGCCTCTAGTTTGCAAATCGCGGCTGACAAACGTCACCCAATCCGAATTTTCTAAGATCCAAACAGTTTGGCCGTGCTGTTTGGCATTGAAAATATGTTTGTGCAAATCGCTACCCCGAATACTGTTGATAACCGGGACATTTTGTTCGCGAGCTAGCAAAGTAGTAATAAAACCTGTTTCATTGATAAAAAAAGCATGAAACAAGTTGTAATTGTATTTTTGATGCAGCAGTTTCAATTGAGAATAAATCTCGCTCAAAAAATCCTGCATAATCGGCTCGCTAGAGCGCGCCGGCGGATACAATCGGTGTACCAAAATGCCATCTCGATCGGCAGTTTCGATCCTAGCCCGCTGGGGTTCACCTATCGTAAACTTCCGCTGTTTGGAATGAAAAACAGCAACGTGAACTTCGTAGCCTAACTCCAACATCATGTGAGCAATCCGGTGCACCGATTCCCCAACACCGCCCACTTCTGGCGGATATTCCAAACTCGCAATACAAACTTTAACCTTCATTAAATCCACTCCTCAATTTGATAATTTTTGCGGTGATGTATGGCTTAGATTCCTCACTGTCAACTGTTTAAAAACCCCGCTATCAACTGTCAACTGTCAACTAAGAGGGTGGGCACGGGGGCACCGCCCCTACCAACTGTCAACTGTCAACTGTTTATGCAGCAACAGCCGGTACTTTTAGTAAACTTTTCAGGAAACCAGCCGTTTTCTCTACTCCCTGCAAGTCAAGTTTCACAGGCTTTGGCCTATCCATCAGATTTAGCACAATCTTTTTGGCAAAGTTTCTGGGTTCTAAATCTGCTGGACGAATCACCTTTAAAATTCCCAATCTTTCCAGTTTTTGGCTTCTGATAGTTTGTTCTAGGTCGCCATTTCCCAGAAATGGCAGCATCATCGATCGCACTCCAGTTGTCAAAATATTCATGGTAGTGTTGTAGCCTCCCATACTGATAGACAGATCGGCTTTTTCCATATATGCCAGCAGATTGGGGGTGTACCGCTGAATGTTAATGTTTGCTTGAGTTGCTGTGCTGGCTTGCATCTGGGCAAATTTTTCATCAGGAAAAAACGGGCCGGTGAACACCTGGATTTGATGGGGCACAATCCACTCTAAAATTGGCGCTGCTTCTACTAAGGAATCCAGCAATTCGTGACCGAATCTCCCGCCGCCGATACTCGCCAAAATTAGCGGCTTGTCGCAGTTAAGCGCGGCTTTATCTTCATCGTTAAGTACCGGGTTTTCTGGCGAAGACTGCACTACGTATCCAGTGTAGTGAACTTTGCAGTTTAAATCGCTAATTCTAGAAAAGCTTTCCTCCAAGGGTTGAAATTGCCGATCGCCGTGAATCAATAATAGATCGAAATATTGATTCATCAGTTTGCAAATTTTCTCTTCGTGCCGTTCTTGGTCTTGTTTTGTGACAACAATATCCCGCAAACTGCAAACTACTTTTGTCGATCGCCCTTTGGCTTTTACCCGTTCCAAAAGCGGGATGAGTTCAAAGGAAAACCGCCTCCTGCCGAAGGGAAATAACTCTACCATCAAAATATCCGGTTGAAAAGAGTTAAAAATTTCCAGTAGTTGATTTTTCCTGAATTCTTGAACTTCCTCAAGACTGAGACTGTCGTCAACAACCGAAAGATTTTGAAATTCTGGATCGGTTTCGATCGCAGGCAAATTCACAACTTCAACCCCGGCGGGAATTTCAAAGCCGGCGATTGGTTTTCCGCCGTTGATAAAACAAATCTGGAAGTCTGCAACTAAGCCGCGCACAATTTCCATGCTGCGGACTAAGTGTCCGATGCCTAAAATGTGCTGGCAATAAAACATGAGCTTTTTCATCAGACTTTTACCTCTATTTTTTCAGTAATTTCTATTGTTGGCTGCGGGCTTTTTAGTTGAGTTGAGTTCAGCAGTCGATCGAACAATTCGCGAATTTCACCGACGTTTCGTTCCAGGGAAAACTGCTGCAAAACCCGCTGTCTTCCGGCTTTGCCAAACTGCTCTCTCAATTCAGGTTGAGCTAACAATTTTTCTAAAGCCTCCGCTAAAGCTGGAGGATTTTTCTCGGGAACCAAAAAACCGTTTTCTTCATTTTTTACCAGTTCGCTAATGCCAGAAATATCGGTAGAAACTACCGGAATTTCCATTGCCATTGCTTCTAATAAAACATTGGGGATTCCGTCGCGATCGCCATTTTTCATAACTTGACAAGGTAGCACAAATATACTAGCTATCTGATACACCTGAACCAATTCATCCTGAGTCATTTTCCCGGCGAGAGAAACCACATCCGCTACATCTAACTCGGCAATTAATTGTTCGAGTTCTGCTTGCAGAGGCCCGTAACCCACGATGTCGCACTGGAATTTATGCCCTTGATTTTTTAACTGCTGGCAAGCTTGGATTAAGTAAGGAAATCCTTTCTTGTCGCAGTACCTGCCGACGCTCAAAATCAACGGAATTTCCGTTTTGTGTTTGGCAAATGCTGATGTGAAACGGGTCAAGTCTATGCCGTGATAGGACAAGTAAATCGGCGTGTTGCTTTGGGAAACAGAGCGCAAATAGCGGTGATTGAATCCCGTACAGGTAAGCACAAATTCTGCACTGCGAATTCGGCGATCGAGCACTTCCGCTTCTGTCAAGTAAATATCCTTAGCGTGAGCAAAGATATTGTAGGAAAAAATGCCAAAAATCTTGGCTATTTCTGTCGTGGCTGTCGGCACATTGGCAAAGTGAGCTTGCAGGTGGGAAAGTCCCAAATTTTGCATTGTTGCTGCCAAATATCCAGCTTGCAAAAATTCATTCCAACGTTTTTTTTCGGGACGCTGCAAGTAAAATTGCAGTGCTTGCCAATATTGCTTCGGACTTTGAGACAACAGTTGCCAATGAGCTTTAAGTAAAGCGATTAAATCGGGAAAGCTGAAATTTGGCAGCAGTGTGGGAATGTAAGTAACGCTGGCTTTAACTTTGGCAACATCGGGGTGATTTTTTTCATCCGTCGGTTTTCGGAGGGAAAACAAGTGCAAAGATACTCCTTGGCGTTCTAATTCCAGAATTTCATTCAAGATGAAAGTTTCCGAAACTTTGGGATAAGTTTTGAGTAAATAACCTACGGTTTTGCGGTTGTCAGACATATATAGCAGTTGACAGTTGACAGTTGACAGTTGACAGGTTGAGAGTTGACATACTAAATCTGTGTTAAATACCCCTAGCCTTATTTAAGTGTGACAGTTGGCTTGATCCCTGAAAAATTGAGGTTTATCGGAGTCACTGGCTTGGATAGTAGGTGAGAAATGTAGTGAGAAATCCGAGGCAGTCCACCCAAATCTAAACCGGGAGCAACGGCGCAATAATGGGTTTCTTCTAATTTAGTTAACAGCAAATCCATCAAAGTTTCTGGAATTACTTCGTCAGGATGAATCATCGCGAGCCAACCGAGTTTTGACATTTGTTCGGCTCGCATTAATTGCTCGCTAGCTGGTTTAATTCGAGGAATTGCGATCGCTCTTTTTCCCAAGGAAAGCACTTCCGTAATTGTGTTGTACCCGCTCATACAGACGACTGCATCGGCTGCATCTATATAACTCATCAAATCGTCGGTAAAATCCAACATTTTAACTTGCGGGTTCGATGCAGCTTTTTGAGAAAGTTGCTCTCGCTGCTGAGAGGGCATTTCCGAACCGCAAATGATGACGCTGCGAATAGCTTTTGCTGTCAGTCGTGGGACTCCGGTTAAGTAAGTATCCACCACATGATAGCCATCCTCGCCGCCCCCCGGTGTGACTAAAACTAACTGTTCGTGTTCTTTTATTTGCAATTCTTGCCGTCTGGCTTCTCGACTTTTTAACCCCGGTGATTTGCGGAGATAGCCGCAATAACGTACCTTTTGGGCAACTGCCGGCGGAAATTTATATTCGCGACAAATGTTAAACAATTCCGGCATTCCGATTACCAAGATTTGGTCGTAAAACCGCTCAACTGCTTCGTAAAAATCGTGTTCTTTCCAATCACTAATTGTCTTTTCTGGACTGTCTAAAATATCGCGCATTAGCAGCAACAATTTGGTTTGTGGCAACTGTTTTTTCAAAAATTTAAGCGTTGTTACCAACTCATTTTTGATGCCGTAAGGTTTTTTATCGACTAAGATCGCATCGGGTTTAAAGTTGATTGCTGCCATCAAAATCAAGTCCGATCGCAGTTTGACAGTTTCAGCAATATCAGTCTGCAAATACTTGACCGCTATTTCCCCGGTTTCGCCTCGATTCAAACAGGGAATTTTGATGTAGTCAAGTCTCGGCGGCAGTCTAAAACTCTGCAGCATCGGCGAACCGGATACTACCAAAATGGAAAGGTCGGAAATAGCACTCAGTAAATGTTCGCAAATGGTCAGCATTCTGCGGATGTTGCCGAGACCAAATGCGTCGTGGGAGTAAACCATCAGTCTCATAATCAGTGTGCCTCGATAAGTTAACTGAATGCACGTAGATATGGTGAACTAGAGCGCTCTAGAAAGCTTGAGGAAAAAGCCGTTATAAATTTTAAGTGACTAGAAATTTCAAGGAATTGTGGGGCACAGAATAACTTTTCAAAATATCCTGTACCGATGACGCAAACACGCACGATCGCAATTCTCCTATCGGGTTTTAAGTTGAGGACGGACATCACGGAAGTTGCGATCGCCCTTGAGTGTCCTAAACTTTGTACTGCGATTGTTTAAATATAATTTCGCAGTTCTTTGTGAAGCCTTCATGAAGCTTTGATGAGAAAATTTTCACAAAACTCAGGGAATTTACTTACAAAAACGGAATTTCGGCAACGGGCAACCCCCCCCTGACCCCCCCTTGGGGGGAAGGCATTGGGCATGGATAGCCTTGTACCTAATTTGCTTGATAAGCGCTATATTTTTTTTCATAACCCAGTTTCTGACCACCCCTGCGTCCAAAACAAATCCCCCTCAGCGAGGGGGATTTAGTCAAAACTGCCTCAGTAATTACTCTGAAATTAAATAATAACAACTACATTTGTTGAAAACATTTATTAACTTTGCAAAAACTGATTGATTAGGGGGAGGACAGGGAAGAGTCCTTTTCCTTTAAATGCGATCGCACCCGCAAAAGCAAATCTTTGAATCTAAACGGCTTAGTGACACACTCGCTAGCACCCGATTCCAATGCCGAAAGCAGTTCTTGCGGATCCGTGCGGGCCGTAACCACAATAATCGGTCGCTGTTCTCCCCGATTTCGCAGTTCCCGGAGGACTGTCATACCGTCGATCGCGGGCAACCCCAAATCGAGCAATAACAGGTCAAATTCGTTTTCTGTGGCCATTGACAAAGCTTGCGGGCCATTTTCTGCTACGGCAGTCGCAAATCCTTGTTTTTTGAAGCCTTTTTCCATAAAAGCAGCTATTTTAACTTCATCTTCAGCAATCAAAATTCGGTACATAAATTTATAGTTAACGACACCCTACCTATGACCCAATACGGTTCAGTTAAGCTCGATCCCCCCTAACCCTGCTTCTTAAGGGAGATGCGAGGGGGATCTCCGAGCAATAAATAGTTTTAACCCAAGCGTATTGACCTACGACCTTTAAATTATGGCAAATTCCCCTGAAACTATCGTTAAATAATTATGAGAATTTTTTCACGATCGCAATCGATAACCCATGCCACGAACAGTTTCAATGAGACCGGAGCCTAATTTCTTCCGCAAATAACCGACATAAACATCGACAATATTGGAACCTGGATCGTAATTGTAACCCCAAACTCGGTCTAAAAGTTGTTCGCGGCTCATCACTTGTCCGGGATGGCGAAAAAAGGTTTCTGCTAAGGTGAATTCTCGCGCGGGCAACTCAATATTTTGATCGCCTACTTTGACTTTGCGAGTCCGCAAATCAAGCACTATATTGCCAATTTTCAGTACCGTTTCATCTGAATTAGTGCGTTCGTAAGTGCCGCGCAACCGCGCGCGCAACCGCACCAACAACTCTTCAAAACGGAAAGGTTTAGTCAAATAATCGTCAGCACCGCCTTCAAATCCTGCTACCTTAGTTTGAATGTCATCGCGGCCGCTCAAGATAATAATTGGTAATACTTCTCCCTGTCCGCGCAATTCCTCAATAACCTGCAATCCATCCTTGCCAGGAAGCCCCAAATCGAGAATCATTAAATCAAACTCGCCGTCAATAGCCATCAGCAAGGCATCCTTAGCGCTAGGAGCAATGGCAGTGATAAAACCATGAGATCGCAGTCCTTTTTCGATAAAAGCAGCGATTTTGGGTTCGTCTTCAACAATCAGAATTCTACTCATAAACCTGACCAAAAACGATTTATTTGCTCCCTAGCTTACCTTCTACCTTCAAATGGCTCGATCGGCAGAACGATAGCGAAAGTCGAGCCAGCTCCCAATTGACTGTTAACATACACTTTTCCACCGTGAGCTTCTGCGATCGCCCTGACAATAGACAAACCCAAACCGGCACCTTCGGAACGGCGGCGGCTGTTTGCAGCCCTAGCAAACCTGTCAAAAATTCGCTGCTGGTCGATCGGGGATATACCTTCTCCCGTATCGCGCACCCAAAATCGGACATTGCTGCCACTAACAGCAGATCCGATCGCGATCGTATCCTCAGACTTAGTGTGCTGCGCGGCATTTTGAGCCAAATTCATTATAACTTGAGTAATTCGCTGGCGATCGGCAACAATTCGACATGAAGCCACAGCATCCAATACCCAATTTCGATTTCCTAGAGCTTTTACCTTCGCAAAAAGTTCCTCACTCAGCGCACCAACTTCCACAGTTTCTAGCAGCAAAAAATCCGAATGTTCTGCCTTAGACAGCAGCAGTAAATCCTCCACAAAGCGACTCATGCGATCGAGTTCATCCATCACCAAAGTCATAGTTTCTTCCTGTTCATGAGGATCGTCACCCATCAACTCCAAATGCCCCCGAATTATCGTAATCGGAGTGCGGAGTTCGTGTCCGGCATCATTGATAAAATTGCGCTGATTAGAAAAAGCTTTCTCCAACCGATCCATCATCTCATTAAAAGTAGTTGCCAGTTCCGCAATTTCCCCTTGCCCTTCAACGACAATGCGCTGACTTAAATCCGACTCTTCGATCGCCCGGGCAGTTGCTGTCAGCGAGCGCAGGGGAGCTAACAGTTTTCCGGCTGCTATCCAAGCCAGAAAAACAACTAAAATCATGGCGACCAAAGTTACCTCAATGATAACTTTAAAAGCTTCCAGCGCTTCTTGGCGTTCGCCCGCAGTCACGTGAGCCACAACGAATACTCCCACAGTTTTACCTTGAATTTTAATAGGTTCGGCAATGTAGAGAATGCTGCCTACTTTACTGTCTGAGACTTTATATTCGCCGCGAGCTGACTGGCTCAATTTTCCCCAATTTTGCACCAGTTCCGAATCCGGTCGAAGCAGTTTTGGCAGTGCTTTGGAACTGGCTTTATAAAATTCGCCTTCTACAATAGCGATCAGAAAGGTATCGTCTTCGGTGATTTCCCGGGCAAGGTGAATATCTAAGAGTGCCAACAATTTAGCAGGGTGCGAGTAAGTTTTGATAGAGCCGTATTTTTTTTTTAATCGCTGTTCTACAGCCCCGTTTTTAGCGTCTAATGCGGCTGCCAGCCGTTCATTAAATATTGTTATTTGTTCAGCTAAATCCTCTTTAACCCGGGCATCTACCAGCGCAAACAAGCGCTGGCGAATTGCCGGAATAGAAAGGGACAGGAAGAATGCCATTAACAAAATGTAGCAGATCAGAATCCGGGTGCGGGCTTCACCAAAAAATCGCTGCCAGCGGGGGGGGAAGTTTGTTTGTGTTAGATTTAAATTGCGATCGGTCTTCATGGCAAATCCGGCGGATGGTTCGTCACCAACCAAACTAACTTTCGGGATCGGTTGTGTCTGTAAACCTTGTATCAACTTATTATACTAAATCCGGGTTACTCACCCCCTTTTTGATGTTGGTCGCTAATTTCTCCCCCTCCCCCCCTCTTCAGCAATAAAGGGGTTTTTAAGCCAGATTTGGTATTACGTCTTGCAGACAAATTTTTCGCACTTTTTTTGCAACGTGAGCCATAAGCACACCACCGTTAGCCGTTCATAGCTTTAATTAAAATTCCGATGATTTTCTCAATATCTCGGATAAAATACTCGGTTAAATCTATCGAAACCACGTTATTTTCCAGTTTGAGAAATTGCCAAACTGTACCAGTTGTGACAGCGCCGTAAATAATCGAGATTTCATTACCTTCTTGTTGGTTAAACAATTGTGCTGCTACCATTTCAGCGATACACTGACCTAATCCTGCTTTCAAGTTCTCATTTTTTGCCTCTACAATTGCTAATATGGGAGTGGAAATAAACAACTGTTCCTGAGAATTGCTCATTAAAAAATCGCAAAATCCATTGAGTCCTTTACTTAAATCGACATTAAACTCGATTCCAGAAAATAAACTTATATGATAATTTAATTTGCGCCTAATTTATAACTGGTGCTATAATCATTTCCGATCGGGCTTTTTCGGTATTAATTGAAACAGCGAGATCGATATTTTCTGTGAGAATAGTTGTTAATAATTCGCTGGGTTCTATTTCGGGAACATCAGCGAATAGTTGGGAAGACTCGGTAATTTTTAATTCAAATATTTTACTTATATTGCTTAATTTGAAATCTCTGTAAGCCATTGCTTTTATAATTGCAATAATCGGAATGATTGAACCGCAGAGAACACAGAGAACACAGAGGAAGAGAAGAGAGAGATGAATAATTCTGATGTTAACGGATTTGATATGAAGCGAAGCAATGGCAAAGATTAAGCGATTGCTTCGTTTCACTCGCAATGACAAACTACTGACACATCCTAGGTTAGAATTTTCCGTCTACTGCTGAAACGCAGCGTTCGCAAATTAGCGGATGTTCGATCGACTCTCCGACGTGAGTCGAGTAATTCCAGCAGCGATCGCACTTTTCCCCGTCTGCTTTGACTACACCAATCGCCAACTCTGGAGACTGATAACTGTACGGCAATTCTTGCAGGATTGCATTCGATTCTACCAGTTCCACTTCCGAAGTAATGAACAAATACCGCAATTCGTCTACACCGTTGCCGGTCATTGTAGAATGGTGCCCTGCAGCTATGGAAGCAGGAATTTCGGGTTTGGGTTCGATCGCAACTAATTCTGCTTGCGGGATTTCGGGTGTTTCTACAAACACTTTTTCGGCTGGGGCTGTTTCTGTTTGTGCGATCGCCTCTGTTTCTACAAGCACAAGCGCTGTATCTAATGCCGGTGCGAGGACGATCGCCTTTGTTTCTGCAAGCACGATCGCGGTTGTCTGGCCCAGCACATCTGCTGTCAGCAAATCAATTTGTAGTGCAATTTCTTGACGGTTGGCCGCAAACAGCAAGTGACGGAAAGCAAACCAGATTGTAAATAAGATGCCGATGACTTCAAAGAGGCCTCCCAACATCGGAATCTGATTCATCGTATCCAAAATCGCCAGCGTTACTCTGCCCGTTACTAACACAGAGGCTAACAGCCCAAGTGTTACCAGCGCTTGTTGGTATTCTGTGAAAAAGTTGCCCGCATATTCAGGCAAATTAGCCACAAACTCGGCGGCTCGATCGAAGATTTGCCCAGAATCTGAGGCCGACAGTTCAGGGACAGAATACTCTACTATCTGAGAAGGTCGATCGCTCTTTTGTGCGATCGTTTTCGGCTCAACATAAATTGTATTTTCTGTCAAGACTTTGGCAACTTTTGCCGCTTGTTCTTCCTGTTTATCTTGTGCTGCTTTTGCTTCCTCCTCTGCAGCTAACTCTATGACTGAATTTTGCGATCGCACATAATCCACCAATTCTTCGCTGCTGGGATTGAAAGCTTGCAATTGCTCTCTTTTCTCAACATCAGGAACGTACAATAAAATCTTAGCTTCCAAAGAAGAACCGATCGCCTTTTCAATCCGGGCTTTTTCCAAAACCTTGTTAACTTCGCCCCGCACTTGTCGCAAATACTGCCAGCGAGTAGCCAATTCTGGATTATGCCATGAAGCATCAATTTGCACCCAGCCGGCTTCAAACACGGACTTGTAAGGAGTCGGATAGGGAAGGTACTGCCAAATATCCTCAGCCATGTGACACAAAACAGGTGCGATCGCCCGTGCTAAATTCTCCACAGCAATGGCAATCACCGTCTGACAACTGCGACGGCGAAAGGTATCTGTCGCGCTGATGTAAAGTCTGTCTTTGGCAATATCCAAGTAAAAATTAGACAAATCCACCGTGCAGAAATTCTGCACAGTTTGGAAAAATCGGGAGAATTGGAAGCTTTCAAAAGCATCTTGGACTTCCGCAAATACTTCGCCCATTCTGTGCAGCATATAGCGGTCTAGTTCCGGCAATTCCTCGTAAGCAACGGCATCCTTTGCCGGATCGAAGTCGTGCAAATTACCCAGCAAAAACTTAGCTGTATTGCGGATTTTGCGGTAAACATCCGACTGCTGTTTGAGAATGTTTTTGCCCAAAGGCACGTCGGCGGAGTAATCTACCGAAGACACCCACAACCGCAAAACATCGGCTCCATATTCCTTAATTACGACTGCCGGATCGACGACATTACCTTCAGACTTGCTCTGCTTCCGGCCTTTTTCATCGAGTACAAAACCGTGAGTCAAAACTGTTTTGTAAGGAGCAACGCCGTTAGTTGCTACACTGGTCAGCAAGCTGGATTGAAACCAGCCGCGGTGTTGGTCTGAACCTTCCAAATAAATATCAGCAGGATAGTTTAATTCCGATCGCCCTTTGGCAACTGCGGCCCAGGAAGAACCGGAGTCAAACCACACATCCATCGTGTCGGTTCCCTTGCGGTAAGTGCGGCCGTTGTTGCGGTAAGATTCCGGCAGCAATTCCTCGATCGATAATTCCCACCAAGCATCCGAACCGCGTTCGGCAAAGATGGCTTGCACATGGGCGATCGTTTCTTGATTCAGCAGCGGTTCGTTGGTTTCTTCGTCGTAGAATACCGGAATGGGAACGCCCCAACTCCGCTGGCGAGAAATACACCAATCCGATCGATCGCCCACCATTGCAGTAATCCGATTTTCCCCTTGGGCGGGAATCCAATTCACCTCGGCGATCGCTTTTAAGGCTTCATCTCGGAACCCTTCAACGGACGCAAACCACTGTTCCGTCGCCCGAAAAATGGTCGGCTTTTTCGTGCGCCAATCGTAAGGATAAGAGTGAGCGTAACTTTCCTCTTTAATCAAACAATTTGCTTCGGCAAGGGCATCAATCACTGCGGCATTGCCCTCTACGAGGACATTTAAACCTGCAAACTGTCCGGCTTCTGCGGTGAAATTTCCGTTTTCATCTACGGGGGTTAAAACTGGCAAACCGCAGCGCTTTCCGACGATAAAGTCTTCTTGTCCGTGCCCCGGTGCGGTGTGCACCAATCCCGTACCAGAATCAGCGGTAATGTAGTCACCGCCGGCAACAATTGGACTTTCGCGATCGAACAGCGGGTGTTTGTAGCTGCAACCTTCTAATTCTTTGCCTTTGAAGGTAGCAAGTATTTTTAATTCAGTGTTAAAAGTTGCCGACAGCCGATCGACCGCATCGACAGCTACTAACATAAATTGTTGTGCGATGTGGGAATTTGCCGGCGGTTCCACCACGGCATAAGTCAGTTCGGGATTGACGGCGATCGCCAAGTTTGCCGGAATTGTCCAGGGAGTAGTCGTCCAAATCGCCGCCCAGAGGCTCGGCATATAGCGTTTGAGCTTCGACTGCAAAGATTTTGACAATTTTCTCACATGAAAGCCGACGTAGATGCTGCGCGACGTGTGGCCTTCGGGATATTCCAATTCCGCTTCGGCGAGGGCTGTTTTCGAGCTCGGGCTCCAGTGAACCGGTTTGAAGCCGCGGTAGATGTAGCCTTTGAGCACCATTTGACCGAAAACGCCGATTTGAGCGGCTTCGTATTCGGGTTTCATTGTTAAATACGGGTGTTCCCAGTCGCCCCAAACGCCGTAGCGCTGGAAGGATTCGCGCTGCTGTTCCATTGTTTGCTGCGCGAAGGCGGCGGCTTTGCGGCGAAGTTCGATCGGGGTAAGATTTAGCCGTTCCTCCGATTTCATCTTCTTATCTTGCAAGACTTTAAGTTCGATCGGCAATCCGTGACAATCCCAACCCGGCACGTAGCGAACCTTTTTGCCGCGCAGCATTTGGTAGCGGTTGATAAAGTCTTTGAGGATTTTGTTGAGGGCGTGGCCGATGTGGAGTTGTCCGTTGGCGTAGGGTGGCCCGTCGTGGAGGATGAACAAATCGCCTGGGTTATTTTCCGAAAGGCGATCGTAGATTTCTTGATCTGCCCAAAATTGTTGCAATTCTGGTTCCCGTTTGACGGCGTTGGCGCGCATATCAAACTTGGTTTTGGGCAGGTTTACCGTGTCTTTGTAAGATTTAGCTTCCATTTTTGAGAAACGTTTTATGTAGTTAGTTGTTAGTAGTTAGCGGTTATTTGAAAGATGAGATCAAGTCCGGTTAAATAATCATAAAAAATATTCGGTAAGTGGGAAACTCAGAGTCTTTAGACCTGAGAGGAAAACGACTCGGCGGTTTCAACCGCCTTGAATCCCCTTTCGGGGTTAGAGGGGTATGGTTGCCCCTCCAATGGAGATACAGTTGTCTCCTTCCTCCCTTGCGGGGTAATGTTCGCCTCGACCTGGTTATAAAGGCTTGTTAGACCTGCAACACTGTTTCAGTGACTTTAAAACTGTTTAATTGCAGATGACAGAGCGGAAAACTGGCGTCGCACTCAAGGAGTGTCGTGACCTGAATAACGCCTCCTCCTGAGAGGGGTCTGGTCAGAACAGCTTGTAATTTCTTACAAGCTCAGTGGCTTTAGCCCTGAGTTCCTGACAATCAAGTTTGTAGTGACCACTTTAGTCATCTCTCGTCATTGAAGAGCTGACAACCAGATATTTTAGTATAAGCGATCGACCGCACATTAGATCGAACCAAATCCGTAGAACTCTCTCTCTTCTCTTCCTCTGCGCCCTCTGCGCCCTCTGCGGTTAAATCATTCCTAAACAAACCGAGGTAGCGCTACTGAGTCAGCCAACTGAACATTTCACCCACGGTGAGATTGAAGGATTCGGCAAAGCTTGGAACGGGGATGCGATCGCCCGGTTCTTCAAAAACTGCTAAGGTGCGATCGGCAAAATAGACAAATACCAGTTCTTCTTCCGGGTCAATCAACCAGCCCATCTGGGTTCCGTGGCCGAGACTGTGGAGAATGTTGCGGACGACTTTAGTTTGACTTTGGTCGGGGGAAAGAATTTCGATTGTCCAGTCGGGGGCGATGGCGAAAGTGTTGGCTACTTCGCCGTTTTCGTCGCGGGGAATGCGTTCCCCGGTAAAGACTGCAAGATCCGGTACTGTCGATCGACCGCCAAAGGTACAGCGCAATTCTGAATAGGCGCGGGCGATGCGTTGGGGTTTGAGTACCCGGTTAATGTCAGCACCCAAATCGCTTTGAATAGTGCTGTGTTTTCCTTGGGGCATAGGTTTTTGGATAATTTGACCATCGATGAATTCGCTGGCGGGTTTGGTTTCCGACAGTTGGAGAAATTCATTGAGAGTCAAAGGTTTAGAAGCGGTTTGAACCATTATTTTAATTGGATTTAAGTTTAATTTGTATTAGTTAAGCGATCGGGCATTTAATTTATCCTCACCTCTCTCAAGAACAGGCAAGATGCCTGTTCCACAAAGAGTAAATTTGCTTGTGGGGTGGATTTCTTCAAACTCTTGTGGGGAGTAGGGGTTGGGCATCTTGCCCGCCCAAAAGCTTAAATTTTAAGGTTCAACCACTTATTAGCCGCCATTCCGGTTATAGAAATACTCCCAACCCGCGGCTAACGGCATTTCCCATACGATCGCACAATGACGCGGCCGGCACCCCCTGTCCTTCCTGTTCCCATTTTTCCACGAGTTGGCGGCCTAGGGGCGTGAGGCGAAAACTGTCGGTAATCCCTTGTCCGTCTACTTCCCGCCGCAACACGCCGACTTGAATCAGCCAGAGTAGGGAGTTTTCGGCTACGAGTTCGGATACGGGCGATCGGGTGTAGCCGCTTTCGACACCGGAATTTGAGGCGATCGCACTTAGGAAAACACTGTTATCGCGGATGGTCTGGAAGAAGTGTAATTGAAAAGGGGAACAGCGGACGGCGCGATCGGCTCTTTTGACAGTGCGATCGGGATAACTAATAGATTTAAACGCTTCAGATGGGATAAAAGTCATTCAAAAAACCTCTGAACAGGTACTATATTTTTAATTGTTACAGATATCACGAATCTAAATCAATCATACATATTGGTAGGGGTAGTGCCCCCGTGCCTACCCCCGACCGATCGGGGCAACCACGGGGGGTTTGCCCCTACAAGAATTACACAATTTATTTAGTTTACTTATTATGACAGATACACTAAATAATATCAACAGGTTTATTGAATACGTTCGTACTTTGAAGGGAGACGAAAAAGGCGAGGCACAGGTATTCTGCGAGCGCCTGTTTCAAGCCTTCGGTCATCTAGGCTACAAGGAAGCGGGAGCCGAACTAGAATTTCGAGTAAAGGCGAAAGGCAAAACTACGAAATTTGCCGATTTGCTGTGGCGGCCCAGGTTGTTGCTGGAGATGAAAAAACGGGGCGAAAAACTGGAAAAGCACTATCAACAAGCCTTTGAATACTGGCTGGAGCTAGTGCCCCAACGTCCCAAATATGTGGTTCTTTGCAACTTTGATGAATTTTGGATTTATGACTTCGATTTGCAACTGCGGGAACCTGTAGACCGCGTAAATCTCGAAGAGTTACCCCATCGCTTCACAGCCTTAAACTTTCTTTTTCCCGAAAATCGCCAGCCTTTATTCAATAACAACCAAATTGATGTAACGCGAACTGCCGCTGACAAAGTTGCTCTAGTTTTTAATCGGTTAGTAGAGCGAGGAGAAAAAGTAGAAACCGCTCAAAGGTTTATCCTTCAGTGTGTAGTAGCATTGTTTGCTGAAGATATCGATTTATTGCCTAGAGGTTTATTCACGGAATTTTTAGATATTTGCAAGACCAATCGAGAGAGTTCTTATGATTTAATTGGGGGATTGTTTCGGCAAATGGGAAGCGATCGCCCCGCACCTAAAGACAGCCGCTATCGAGATGTATCCTATTTTAATGGCGGCATCTTCTCAGTTGTTGAACCCATCGCCCTGACTCGCAGCGAAATCGATCTGCTATTAGAGGCAGCAAAGGAACGGTGGTCAAAGGTAGAACCGGCGATTTTTGGCGCGTTGTTTGAGTCCAGTATGGGCAAAGAGGAACGTCATGCCTTGGGAGCGCACTATACCAGCGAGGCCGATATTCAAAAAGTGGTTTTGCCTACGATTATACGCCCGTGGCGAGAACGGATTGAAGCTGCGAAGACGCTCAAAAATTTGTTGGCACTGCGGCAAGAATTACTTGATTTCAAAGTTCTCGATCCAGCTTGCGGCAGCGGTAATTTTCTCTATGTTGCTTATCGGGAACTGAAGCGACTAGAGGCACAATTGCTAACTAAAATTCATGAAAATTTCTCTCGTGCTGCTAATGCGATAGGTACGATGTCGCTGGTGAAGACAAGCCAGTTTTACGGCATTGACATCAAACCCTTTGCCGTGGAATTGGCAAAAGTGACGCTGATGCTTGCCAAAAAGTTAGCCTTAGATGAAGAAAACCAGTTGCTCAATGTTGTACAGTTGAACCTGGCACTGGAACTAGAGCAAGCATTGCCACTCGATAATCTCGATCGCAATATCCGCTGTGATGATGCTCTGTTTTGCGAGTGGGAACAAGTTAATGTAATTATTGGAAATCCTCCCTTTTTGGGTGGTAATCGTCTGCGACTAACCCTTGGTGATGATTATGTCGATCGTATTTTTGCTAAATTTCCTGATGTAAAAGGTAAAGTAGATTTTTGTTCCTACTGGTTTCGCCTTGCTCATAATCACTTAAGGGAAGATTTCCGGGTTGGCTTAGTCGCAACAAACACCATCTCTCAAGGTCAAACTCGTCAAGCTACTTTAGACTACATCATTCAAAATGGTGGTTGTATTTATGATGCAATTTCTACTCAGCCTTGGTCTGGTGAAGCGAAAGTACACATTAGTATTGTCAATTGGCTCAAAACTTCTGAGAGTAAAGAATTAACCTGCCGTATTGATTATAAAGTTGTTTCTCATATCAATTCTTCTCTCAAGGCAGAAGTCGATGCTTCTCAAGCTGTAAAGATTAAAGCCAACTTAAATCAATGTTTCGTAGGAGTGCAACCTAATGATAAGGGTTTTATTGTAACTGAAAGAGAGGTAAAGCAATGGATTAAAGCCGATCCTAAAAATCAAGATGTTCTCAAGCTCTTTTCAACGGGTGCGAATCTGGCACAGAACCCCCAGGGAAAGCCAGAGCGTTGGATTATTGATTTTGACAATCGCAGTTTAGAAGAGGTTAGTGATTACCAGCTACCGTTCGATCATGTTAAAAAGTACGTCAAGCCTCAACGAGAATCTAATCGAGAAGCCGTCATGCGGGAAAAATGGTGGCGATTCAAGCGCACGAATGAAGCAATGCGAAAAGCTCTAGCAACTTTACCCTTTTGTTTCGCCGTCCCAGAAACTTCAAAGTGGTCGATATTTTTAATTTCTGATTGTAATTACTTGCATGGAAATAGCTGCCATCCTGTGGCTTCAGATGACTTCTATGTTCTTGGCATCCTAACTTCAAATCTGCATCGTCAGTGGGTAAAAGCACAAAGCTCAACCCTTAAAGCCGATACACGTTACACTCACAACACCTGTTTTGAAACATTTCCCTTTCCCCAAAATTGCCCAGAAAAAACTAAAACCGAAATTCGAGCAGCCATGCAGGTTCTCCATGACTACCGCACCGAGTATATGGAGCGCAAACAATGCGGCATTACCCAACTATACAACCAATTTTTTGATGAACCCGCCAGCGAACTTGCCAAACTCCACGCTCAATTAGACGAACTCGTTTGCAAAGCCTACGATATCAAAGCCAACCAAGACTCCTTAAAGTTTCTATTAGAATTAAACTTTGAAGTTGCACAGCGAGAAACTGAGGGATTACCTGTTGTCGCTCCCTGTTCGCGGCCTGTTGTATAAGAATGCTAGTTAAATCCAGTCCTGGACGCACTTCTACCAAAGAAACCGGGTTTTTTACCAAATCTGCGGGTTGTAATTCAGTATTTTCCTAAAAAAACCCGGTTTCTGGCCCCTGCGTAAGTCCTGTAAGTCTAATTATTTTAGGCATAAACTTTCCTGAATTCATAAGTATCTGAAGCTTCCGCATCTTCTAAAGTCAGAAATTCGTGTAACTCATTAATAGAAAGAGGGTTGAGATAAACATTAGACTCTGATTCATAGACTTCGGAAAATGACTCAATAGCTTGTTTTAGTTTATCAATAGATTGTTCTGGAGTATTGCCTTGTCCCACCAATCCATTTTCTAAACACAAAGAAACCCAATAATCAGCACTTTTTCTGATAATGACAGTGTATAAATCAATCATATTTTACAGGAAAATTAATTTTTATTTAGTGGGACAATCAGGAAAACACACCGATAATCTAAGACGCGATCGCCCGCAGGTCAACGCGATCGCCTATTTTTACAAATACTCTAAATGATTGTTCATTTCTTCAGCATTCAGTACCTCCCAAATTAATACTAATCCTTGCAAAATTTCCCCAAGCGATTTACTGGTTTGCAGACAGTAAACAATACCCGCGTGAGACAAACCTGCATGATGCAGTCTTAAAAAATCCGTATCTTGGGTAAAAATTACTCGCTCTTGAGACAGGGAAAATGCTAATTGTTGTTCGTCGGATTGCCCGATCATTCCTTGTTCTGGAGTTGTGGTGACATCAATTCCACGTCTTCGCAATCCATTCGCTATGGCAAGAGTTATATTTTCTTCGAGATGGAATTTTATCTTAGCCATGTTGACGATTTTTTAATTTTTGTTGCAAGAGCGATGGGGTTTGAGCTTTCAATTGGCGAGCAAATTCTGCATCTGCTTCGATTGCAGAGCGAATTTCATCTCGACGATCGTGATAATAGGCTAAAGCTGCATAGATATCAGATAAAGTAATACTCGGATAGTGATACAGAATTTCGTCGGGTGACATTCCCATTTGTTCGTGCCAAACAACTATATCCTGAACTCGGATGCGATGTCCGGCGATACGGGGTTTTCCCCCACAGATTCCTGGGGTGATTTCGATATGTTCTTTAATGACGGCGATCGACATGGTAGGGAATTAATATAGGATGTCTCTTATATTTTAGGACAGGTTAGACGAGTTGGGCTGTAAAAGGCATTTTAAGGTATGGTATTTTTGATGGATATTGCGAATTTCCGCCGTCGCCAATCGACTTGAGTCAAGGTGATTGCTTGAACTGGAACTCGAATAACGAGCGTAGCATATTCGAGTTCCAGTTCAAAAAAAGCGATTTCCATCGCCGATAACTTTTTCAATCGCCGAAGCACAAAATCAACTAAAATAGCTGGGTAAATCCCAAGGGAAACAAAACTATGACATTACCAGTTGGGTGCGCTGCCCCTCAGTTTACCGCCAAAGACACCAACGGCAACACCGTCTCCCTCTCCGAATTCGCCGGTAAAACCGTAATTCTGTATTTCTACCCCAAAGATGACACCCCCGGCTGCACCAGACAAGCCCAAAGCTTCAAAGCAGCCCATGAAGAATACAAGGGAAAAGATATAGTAGTTCTCGGTGTCAGCCGCGACAACGAAGAATCGCACCAAAAGTTCACAGAAAAATACGGTTTACCTTTCCAGCTATTAGCAGATGTGGATGGCACGATTACCAAAGCTTACGATGTCGAGAAAGGCGATTATGCCAAGCGCGTTACTTTCGTCATCGACGGCACCGGCAAAATCATTCAGGTTTATGAAGGGGAAACCATGAAAGTTGACACTCACGCTCAAGATATTCTCGTCACCATAGTTTAGTCGAAATTTAGTCGAAATTTAGTCGATCGCACTAACACTCCTGCACGCACCAAACGGCTAAAAACCCGGTTCCTTCCTAGATGCCTCGTTGCTATACGCAATATTGTCGTAGGAACCGGTTTTTTTTAGTAAGGAATGAGAATTAAATAACTTCCACTCTTGAAAGTGGGATGGGCGTCCCGCCCGTCCAAAAAGGACGGGCGGGA